>CAWVZQ010000249.1:0-4680 GCA_963934405.1 uncultured Opitutales bacterium
CAATCGCGGGAGAACAAATTTCCGTGCTCATCGTGGATGGTCGCAACAACCACAACTGGCAAATCACCACCGACGCGCTGCGGGCCACCCTTGAGGCAACCGAGCGATTCACCGTCACCACCACCACGGCGCCTGAATCGACCGCGAGCCGCGCCCCGAAGGCCCCGAAATCAGTCCACCCAAGAGTGATTGCAGCGTTTGAAAAGTACGCCCTGGCTCACCAAGAGCAAACCAAGCCTGCCAAGGACGCCCTCGGCCCGCGATGGCAAACTTGGCAACCGGATTTTGCCGCCCATGACGTCGTCATACTAAACTACAACGGACAGAACTGGCCCGAGGCCTCCCGGACGGCTTTCGTCGATTACGTGAAAGGCGGGGGTGGCGTCCTGCTCGTGCACGCGGCCAACAATGCATTTCGCGACTGGGACGAGTTCAACGAAATCATCGGCATGGGCTGGCGTCGCGGCACCCAGGGCAAGGCGCTAAAGATCGATCCGAAAACCGGACGGACCGTTAACGATGACAACACTAACAACTCCGGCCATGGCTCCAAGCATCCTTTTCAAGTCACTGTTCGCCAGCCGGATCACCCCGTGATGAGGGGATTGCCGCCAAAGTGGATGCACGGGAAGGACGAGTTGTATCACCACATGCGCGGACCAGCCAAGAACCTCACGATCCTCTCCTCGTCATGGTCGGACCCCAAGCAACGAGGCACTGGCAAGCACGAGCCAATGACCTGGGAGGTTACCTATGGCAAGGGACGCGCCATCGTCACCTCGATGGGCCATTGTTATTTCAACGAAAAATTCTGGGACGCGCTGCATTGCGTGGGTTTTCAAACCGTCGTGGCCCGCAGTTGCGAGTACTTGGCAACGGGCAAGGTGACGCTTCCGGCCCCGAAGGAATTTCCCGATCTCGACAAACCAACGATCCTGACGCCAAGCCAAGTGACCTGGGCGAAGCCCGAAGATGCGGTTTCCAACGCGAAAGTCTCTGCTAAGGCCAATAAGAAGAACAATCCCTACTGCCTGCTCACTCCCGAGGAGGAACTAACCACCTTTGAAATCGCCCCGGGCTATATTGCCGAACTGGTGGCGGCCGAACCAGACGTCGAGGAACCCGTTTTAACCGTCTTCGATGGCAATGGCGTGATGTACGTCGCGGAAATGCGCAGCTACATGCAGGACGTCGCGGGCACCGGAACCAAAACGCTTCGCAACGGCCGCATCAAACGCCTCGAGGATACCAACGGCGACGGTCGAATGGACAAGGTAACCGTCTTTGTCGACGGCCTCAACCTGCCCCGCATGATACTGCCTTTGGATGATCGCATCGCGGTACGTGAGACGGACACGATGGATATTGTTTCCTATCGCGATACCAATGGCGACGGTGTCGCGGACGAGAAGAAGCTCCTTTACAAGCGCGGTTCCTACGGACGCGGGAGCAACCAATCGGTCGAGCATCAGGACTCCGGGCTCATCTGGAATCTCGATAACCACATTTACATATCCTATAACATAGAGCGGTATCGATTCACCGACGGAACCTGGAAGGCGGAAAAGCAGCGTGGTCACTGGACCCAGTGGGGCCTAACCCACAATGACACCGGCGACCTCTACTGGGTGCATAACTCCAACCCCGTGGCATCGCCCTACCTCCATCCGCGCTACTGGGGCACGGTGCAACGATTGGCCGGCAAGGAAGTGTTCGGTACAGCCATCGACATGGGGAAGCCCTATGGCCCCGACTTCATGAAGGTGAAAAGCCTGTGCCTGTTGAACGACCGGGGTGGTTCCGCCGCGGCCGTTCGCTCCTTCACCTCCGCCTGCGGCCAGTCGATTTTCCAGGGACACAAGTTGCCCTATGCCGACTACGGACGCCACTTCATCTGCGATCCCACCATCCATGTCGTGCGCCGCTCGAGCCTGAGCAAGAAAAGCGGTCTCGATTTTTTTGAAAAGACGGAGTCGGGCGATGAGGAGTTTCTGCTTTCTCCGGACATCAACTCGCGCTTCGTCAACACGGCCACAGGCCCCGACGGTTGCCTGTACATCACCGACATGTACCGTGGAATCATCCAGGACGCCCCATGGCTTTCGCCCGGTCCGCGCAAGGCCATCGTGGCCAACGGCCTCGACAAGAACGTTCGCCACGGCCGCATCTGGCGCCTTCGTCACGTCGACCACAAGCCCGACCAACCGCCCCGCATGCTGGAGGAAAGCACGGTCGAGTTGTTGCGACACTTGGGCCACGACAACGGCTGGTGGCGGATTACCGCCCAAAAACTCATCATTCTACGGGACGACCGGGAAACGGTTATCCCCCTCTTGCAAGGCATGGCCCGATTCAGCCAAAACCCACTCGCCCGACTGCACGCCTTGTGGACCTTGGAAGGCTTGGAGGTCTTGGACCGGGAATTCGTGGCCAACTTATATGGTGATCGCGACCCCCGCGTGAGACGGGCCGCCATACAGGTTGCCGAGCGCTGGATACAGGAGGTAACCACCGTCAAAGGCCTGTCCGTATTCGCCAAGGAAAGAGATCCTGTGGTGGCTCAACAACTTGCCCTCACCTTGGGCATGGCGGCGGACGAGACGCGTTCGCTGGCCGAGGACTTGATTCAACAGGTCGCGAGAAAGCATTTGGCCAACCGCGGCATGATCCTGGCCACCGGTGTTTCCCTGTGGGGCCGTAAGAATTTGCCTTTGGTGCAGGAGCTCTTGGAAGGCAAGAAGCACAAGGCGGAAATTGCCGGCCCTTGGAAAACGGCCCTGACCAACTGGAGCCGGGGCATAAAGTTCCCCAAAGACATGGATCCCAATCATCGCCGGCTGGTCCGCGACGGCGAAGTCACTTATTACAAGTCATGCGTGGTCTGCCACGGATCGGACGGCAAGGGGATTCAGGTGCCGGGTACTGAATTCCGCCTGGCCCCCTCACTGGTTGACTCGCCGCGAGTGAAAGGCGATCCCAAGCAGCTCGTGCCCATCCTCCTCCATGGCCTCATCGGTCCACTCGACGGCAAAACCTACCAGGCGGGTTTCATGGCTTCCGGCCCGGCATTGGGCCTGACGCGGGAACGCGACATTGCCCAAGTCCTTAGCTACATCCGGTACGCCTGGAACAAAACGGGGAGTCCCGTCACCGAGGCGGAGGTGAAAACCATCAAGCAAGCCACCGCAAACCGCAAAACACCTTGGACCCAACCGGAACTGGAAGCTCAACGCCGCTAAACACTCTTGAACTATTGGAAAACCATCCTGCCCATTTCCCTCGCCTTGTCGTTGGCGTCTTTTGGTCAAGACCGGCCAAACGTGGTGGTGCTGCTGGCCGATGATCTCGGTTATCAGGATCTTTCCTGCTACGGGAGTACAAAACATAAAACCCCGGTACTCGACAAGTTGGCGAAAGAGGGAATCCGGCTGACCAGTTTTTATGCAGGCGCTACGGTCTGCACTCCCTCAAGAATGGCGCTGCTAACAGGCGCCTATCCCCCGCGAGTCGGATGGCGCGGAGGAGTGGTCGGCTACGGCATCAAGACCCTGAACGGGTTGGCTCCCGAGGCCCTCACGATGGGGGAGGTTTTCAAGGGAGCGGGATATGAGACGGCCCTGATCGGCAAATGGCACCTGGGCGATTCACCCCAACTGCAGCCCATGAACCAGGGTTTCGACACGGCCTACTACATCAAGAAAAGCAACAACCAGACCAAGAAACTTTGGCGGGGAGACAAACTGGAGGCCGACCCTTTTAACAACAGCCGATTAACCGAACAGTTTACCCGCGAAGCCATCAGCTTCATCAAGGCCAACCGGGAAAAACCCTTCTTCCTTTACCTCCCCTTCACCGCCCCGCATTTCCCGGCGCAGGCGCATCCAGGCTGGAAGGGCAAATCGGCCAATGGCGCCTACGGGGATGTGGTTGAGGAACTGGATGCCCGGATAGGGGAAATTCTATTAACCCTGAAAAACACCCGGCTCGAAAAGAAGACCATCGTGGTTTTTATTTCAGACAACGGCCCTGAACCCGGCCAGAAAAAATGGGCCCAGGCCGGGCCCTACCGCGGACTCAAATGGAGTTCACTGGAGGGAGGCACCCGCGTCCCCTGCATTGTTCGCTGGCCCGGGATGATCCCTGCCGGAAGGGAAAGTGACAAACTCACCACCGCCATCGATCTACTCCCCACGCTGAGCCATGCCTGCGGCATCGAGCTTAAAAAAATCTCCGAATGCTTCCCCAAGCTGGATGGACTCAACGTTTGGGGCACTCTCAGTGGCAAGTCAACTCAACACCCGCGAACCAATATGCTGTACTGGCAGGGCTGGGCGGTGCCCCAGGCAATCCGGGTCGGGAACTGGAAACTCTATTTTGATCAGGTCAAGGAAATCCAGGGTTCAAACAAGGGGCCCATCCTTATCGATTTATCGAAAGACCCTGCCGAACAAAAAAACCTGAGTGCCCGACATCCGGACAAGGTGCAGGAAATGAAGACCTTGGCAGGAAATCTACTAAAGGAAATAGAGGAAAACACCATTCCACTCGGCGGCCCCCCCATTCAACAAAAGGGGGCCAAAAAAAGAAGCCTGTGGTTGAAGTGAAACCTCCTTTAGCCAGACAACATTCTGAAAATAACCCAAAACCCACGTAACTTTTTGGAGTCACGGGCTATATATA
>CAWVZQ010000250.1:0-4671 GCA_963934405.1 uncultured Opitutales bacterium
TCGAAGACAATCCAACTTTCCTCAGTACTAAGCAACCCAATCGCTAAGTGAATTCGAAGTAGAAACAGTTGTTCCCCAACGACAAATCAGGCGCTGGGATCGATATCTAAACTTCGTTTGGCATGAGCCAGCGAAACTTGACTATGCGGAATTTCCTTCCAAATCGTTGATTAATGCCTTTCGTGGAGACAAAATTCGGATTGGACAACATATCTTTTTCAAGTTCGGGATCCGGTTCCAATTTCAAATCACTGGATATACCGACTTTGAATTTTCCAGCGTCATTGCCTCCGGGTAAGTCCGGTGAAGTACCCGGACCGTTCGATTTTACAATTAAGTTTCCCTGACGATCTACTGTTTCGCGATTCAGGTTCAAGTCCAACCATTCTTCTCTTGAACTCCAAATGCCATCGAAGTTTTCGTCGGCAAAAGGTTCGTGTGGACGATGGTGAGGTGCGTCCACCTGAGATTTTACATAATCGGGTAAGCGTTGAACTGTGACTTCGCACCACCTTTTGATGGGCTCTTGTGAAGAGGTATTTCCTGCAGATTCAATTGTGGGCGATTCTCCATAAGTTCGTACAACAAAGGTATCGGAACGAGCTGTCAGTATTGGGGCGAGAGGAGATAGAACGTCTGCTTGCGTAAGCCAACCTGGCATGTTGGCTCCCGTAGCCAAGTTTTCAACGGCGAGCAAGTTCTCCGGTGCTTCTCCGCTTTTAAATGCCTCACTATAAATTATACGTTTCCAGCGAACCGTATCATTAACCCACTGAGGGTCATTCAATGTACCAACATTGATCCCGACAGGCTCGGACATGCCCTGATCCACCCTGACGCCTCTTCCCCAAGATTGGATGTTGTTTAGCAGGTTGCCTTGCTTGTTGCGAAGTGTATCATGGGCGTATTGCTCTTGCATGCTCACCGCGTGCAATCCGAACGAGCTGTCTCGGAATGTGTGGAGATTAAAACGTGTCGTAGGAACTTCGGGGAAACCGGATTCCTTAGGTGACCATGTGAAACCTCCTTGGTTTAATTCGGATTTGGCGATGGCTGCCTGCAAGGGACCGCGAAGGCCTTGCACCGTTAGAGGGGTTTCTCCCGGCCAATCTTGCTTGGGAAGCCATGCAAAACTGACGTTACCCCCTTTTTGGGGGTCGGGGTCGGCGGGGAAATCCATGCGTGTTATCCGTCTATTCACGAAGTCGGAAAGCGAAAGGAAAGGTCCTCTTAATTTGACTTCCTCCACCAGTTTCGTAGCAAGCAAGCGAATTTGAGGGTCGGTCAAGGTTACGAACCCTGTCCAGAAGTCGTTGTCCAAGCTCGGGCTTCCTTGTGCAGGTACTGCTTCACCGGTGGGTTCGACTATTCTCAGGAAGGGTGTCACGCTTGAATCGTTCCAAGTCTTGGTACTCCCGTTGACGTTCATCCCGTCCTTCAAGTCATGTATTTTGATTGCTTGTCCCTTGAGTGCCGCTAGATGAGCCACCCAAGACTCGACGGAGGTGGAATTCACGTTAAAGGCTCCTTCATTCATCAAGTCGGCAGCCATCGTCTGATGCTTGGACACAAAGTTATCTGAATTATCTGCAGATTCGCTTTTTTCAGCGTATTCGGTTCTCTCCCAAGTTCCTCGGCGATGGTACGCCTTGAGCCTGGGATTGCGGAATGGACTAAAGAGTTCTCCGACACTGTCGTCCGTGGAGACTGTTTTCTCGGGGTGACTTTTGGCGATACCTGTGAGAAAATATCCGTCGAACAAGGCCTCGTTCGCATAATAACTGAAATCCAGGGTTATGTTTTGGTGGTTATGTTCCGAGTCGGTGTCTCGGATGGTACCCATATTGAATGCCCAGTTTGCTTCATCCCATGGGTAAAGGTTGAAGGAGTGCACTTCCCCTGCCCACTTGTATTCGACCTCAAAGCGTTTGTACTGGTACAATGGGTGTTCGAACTGGTTGCCGTCGGGCTGAAAAAGGAGTCGGCGAACTCGACCCCACTTTTTATAACGTCCTACTTGGGGCGTAGCGTAGGAATTGCCTACGACATAGGCTGGACTGTGACTGTAGGGATTCATGTTTGCGTGGCGAAACTGCATGATGGAGAGCATGGGACTTCGCGGAACTTCAAAGAGTGAAACCCTAGGACTAGAAAAGCGTTTGTTATCAGTTGTCTTTTCATGAAAGTGGCCAAAATACGCCATGGTGTCGGTCATTCTTGGGACATTTCGGGAATAAGGGCGGTTAGTCCAAATCGGAGCGGGGGAAGCTAGGACAAAATCCTTAGACGTTCCGTTGCCATCTTCGGTTAGACCGATTTCGCGTTTGGGCTCCAGTATGTTGTAGTATTTCGGGTTGTGGTTTCTATACTTCCATCCTCTGGGCCGAATTTTTCGTCCTTGTGAATCGAGGTCCCAGTCCCAAAATTCTTCTATCTCCCACAAGTCCCCCGATCCATCTTGGTAACCATCAATTAGGGATCTCGGGTTGAATTCATGGAAGGTCATTCTTGTGGAGGTTCCGGGAAGTTTCCATCGCAACCGAAAACCGACCCCTCCAAAGTTATTTGTACTGGCTGCGAGTTTGTTCTGGAAGCCCATCAAGTCACTTGCTTTGGCGAAAGAACGGGCATGAGTTCCATTCAGTTGGAGATCGAAATTCTTGTTGATTTTCTTTATGGGCCGTCTGGTGTTGCCCTGTCTCAGATATAGAACGATACCGTTTGGCGTGACGTCTCCGTAGGTCGGTTCATTACTGGGCAAAATGTCGTCCCTATCACCTCGCCTATATCCTCTCACGCTTTTCAGCCACATTCGTACTGTAACGGGGTCTTCGGGTTTGATTTTGAAATAGGTTGCCGGCGCCTTGAAGCGCAAGTGGTGGGCAGCCGCTTCCGTTGCCTTCCTTAGCACGAGGGTTTTGATCGTATCAGCTGTGTTGACGTCGATTGTCATCGCGGGGGTGAAATATGCTTTTTCCCCCGGTTCCAATCTTACGTTTTTTGCACTTAATCTTATTGGCGCATCTCGTACCCCCAAATGTTTACCTTTTTTGCTATAATTGCGGACATATCTATTTTGACCCGGGAACATGATGCCCAAGGGGCGAAATAGTGGTATACGCTTTATGGCTGAATTAGGACGGTCAAAATCGTTAAAAGGATAGAAGTCCGGGAAATCCGGGAAGTCGTTTTTCCGTGCCCTGAAGTCGGCAAAGAGGGTAAATCCGGGCGAGCTTGCGTTTGGGGCCTTAACCGGCGTTCTGCTCCCCCCTCTGGCATCTGCAAAATCCCTCCACCACATCCAACTCATAAAAGGAATCATTTGTTTGTCGAAGCCACCGCCACCACCACCACCGCCACCTCCACCGGGGTATAAGCCGTATCCAGCCGGGGGGGTATGCTGTGGTTCCGTGTATTCGCCTGGGTCTCTTCTCCCGTTTCCATTCAAGTCGATGAATGGAGTGTTAATTTGAGTGTCTATTTGCGGTCGGTTATTTGGTACGACAGGTCGATTTTCCTTCGCAATTTGGATCGGTCTTGGCTTGGGTGCGGTCGGACTTGTGTCCTTTTGCGCTTTTTTTGCCATAATGCGCCGTTTTTCTTGATGGAGCCTCCATTTTTTGAATATTTCCCAATCCTTTGTATTGAAAGCCTGAAGGTTGACCCCTTCAAGTTTGAGATCCATTTCGTAAGCCTCATCTGAGCCTAGTTGGATCGCTACGTCGTAAGGATTCCACAAGGCGAAGGCAGGGAACATGGCGAGGCAAAGTGTACCGTCGTTGTCTATGTAAGCTTCTTGGGAGTACTTTACTTCCACGAGGACGGGGGTGATGGCGTGATTCTCAGGTTCGGGTCGACCACCATCGCTAAAATAATTGTAATTTTGCTTGATTATATTTATCGGAAGGGAATTGAAGGCTCCACCTGGAGAGTGGGGCAGAGTACTTCCGAATATTACATTGTTATCTCCTTGGCGTCGCGGGAATTTGAAATTTCCACAGTCGGGGTAAAGGTTGGTCGAGATTATCGGTACGGCGGCCGAAAGACTAGTGTTTTCATGGAGGTTGTGGAAGTCACGCAACACGCTCCATTTAGGACCTGCGGTCATTACCCGGTAGTCGTTAATGAAGGCGTTGTTAGCTTGATCCAGCCAATCATTCGCTCGTTGTTTGTATGAAAACCTGTCCGGATACCCCTTGATGGGAATCATATTGTCAGGATCCGGATCCATGGGGCGGAAGTTTTTCTGATAATGCACTCTTTCTTGAAACAACCAATCGGCATAGCCGGCCTCGTCGAACTGATCGTCTTCTTCGAGTTCGAATGCACTGCTGAGGTCTCGCTTGAGACCACCCGTTTGTACATCGGCGAGGACTCCGAATGAATCGGTGGTAAGGGAGTGGTAGTTCTTGCTTACCTTTTCTCGATTTTCTCCAAATTCGGAAAAATCATTCAATCCGTTTAAACTTTGCCTGTCTCCTGCGCCGCTCGGGAAAGTGATATCAAAGCCTGTGTCTATTTCCAAATTCGGCTCCGTTGCCACGAGGAGATTATCTCGCATTGTTTCCACATCCGTAGACCCTTTGTTCGGATTGACAATGTTTACTTTGGTTTTTACCCCCTCATCCGATACCCAGTAGGCATAGCTGCCACTTTTTTTAGATTTGTCCA
>CAWVZQ010000251.1:0-4666 GCA_963934405.1 uncultured Opitutales bacterium
TGGTCCACTCCCGCATTGGACGCCAACGGTAACCTGTACGTAGCTAACAACAATGGCGATTTCTTCGCCATTTCCACCATCGAGCCACCCGCCGACTTGACTAACGTCGGTTCCGGTTACGATCTCGCCAAGGCAGCTCCCGGAATCGTCATCGATGGAGCGGACAAGGGTTCCCTCACCGCAACTGCCACTGTAAACGGGGACGGTACCTTAAACGTCGCTTTCTCGGGCAGAGCTTCAGGCACGGGCAACCTGACCGTGACTATAATGGACACGGCGGATTCGCCGCCATTGAACGCTTCCTCCGGATCCAACTACCTTCCCACCGAAACGGCTCCCGGAGTCCGAGTGCTGGCCGACGGGATTGCCTCCAAGCCCGCCTCCCTAAAGACCGGACTGGTGGCTTTGTTCGATGGAGACGCCGCTGCGCCAGCCGGAGGCGGCGCGGTAGCGGACACCTCGGGAGCCGGAAACAACGGCACCGTTGCGTCGGCTCAGGCTCCGACGCAAGAGACCAAGGATCGCCGAACGGGAGCGGGAGCTTACGTTTTCGACGGAGCCAACGACAAGATCCTGCTCGGCGACTTGCCCGAGTTGAGCCAAGGTAACGAGTTGACGGTATCCGCCTGGGTATACCGTAACGATACGGGCGACGACAGAATCGTTAGCAAATCCCCAAGCACGAATATCGCAGACCATATTTTCAGCCTAGGTGTAACGAGCGCAGGCGGCGGTCAAAGCAGAATAACGGCCCGAATCGGCACCGATGAAATGGATGCGACCGACCTCAATGGTTCCCTGACCTTCCCCACCAACGAGTGGACGCACTTGTCCATGTCCTACGACGGAATGAAGGTGCGGACTTTCGTGAACGGAGCTCAAGACCCAAACGTCCATGACGTGAGGGGCAACGTGAAATCGTCTTTCGATCTCGTAACCATAGGCAACGTAAACAACGGCGACGACAGGCACTTCAACGGCAAGCTCGACGATGTCGGCATCTGGAACCGGGCTTTGACGGCTGGCGAGATACAGTCTCTCGCAGGTCCGGGCAACCTGACTGCCGCCGCTACGATAAATGCAGACGGAACCTTGAAGCTCACTCCTTCGGGAACTTCCGCTACCGACGATACTTTTTCCGTGGAAATAGATTCCGGGAAGTACTACCTAAACAACCTGTCCGGAATCGGTTCCAACTACGACGGCGGCACCCCCGAAGCAAACCCGACGGTAACGATAACCGGAGCCGATGCGGGCACGGCATCGGGAACGGCAACCGTGAGAGCCGATGGAAAAATCGACGTTGCCCTTTCGGGTACTCCCACAGGAGCAGGAAATTTGACCTTGAAGGTGAATCCGGGAATCGGGCGAGCCCCGGCGAACCTGAGCGGAATAGGCTCGGGTTATGATGGGGCGACTCCCGAGGCCAATCCCGTAGTGACCATAACGGGAGCCGACAAGGGAACCCTTGCGGGAACTGCGACCGTGAAAGCGGACGGAACCATAGACGTGGCGTTTACCGGAGCCCCTACGGGTACCGGCAGCCTTACCGTGGGCATCGCCGATGGACTCGACAAGCCCCCGACCAATCTCGCCGGCATCGGCTCGGGATACGACCCGGGCGAGACGGCTCCGCTCGTGACCATAACGGGAACCGACAAGGGAACTTTGGCCGGGACCGCCACCGTGAATGCAAACGGCACCCTCAACGTAGCCTTTTCGGGTAATCCGGCCGACGTTGGAAACCTAAACCTCGACGTAGCGAAAGGCGTGGTGAGAAATCCCGCCAATCTCGCCAATCTTGGCTCGGGTTACGATCCCGCCGAACCGGTTCCAGGAGTAACGATAACAGGAGCCGACAAGGGTACCTTCGCAGGAACCTCTTCCATCAATGCCGATGGAACCGTCAACATAACCTTCACCGGAAGCCCAATCGGATCGGGCGCTCTCAACATAGCCATAGCTGATGGGCTAGACAATCCACCCGCCAACCTCGCGGGTATCGGATCGGGTTACGATCCTGCCGAAACGGCCCCGACCGTAACGATAACGGGAGCCGACAAGGGAACCATGGCGGGAACAGCTACAGTCAATGCAAACGGCACGCTCGACGTCGCTTTTTCCGGTAATCCCGCCGACATCGGGAACCTGAACTTGGCCGTGGCCTCGGGTGTGGTAAGAAATCCCGCCAATCTCGCCAATCATGGTTCCGGTTACAATCCATCCGAACCGGTTCCCGTCGTAACGATCACGGGAACCGACAAGGGAAGCATCGCGGGCACTTCATCGATAAACCCCGATGGCACCGTGAACGTGGCATTCACGGGAGTCGCCTCGGGCACGGGTGCCCTCAGCATCGCGATTGCCGATGGCATCGACAAACGACCTGCGAACCTAAGCGGCATCGGCTCGGGTTACGATCCCGCTGAAACGGCTCCGGCAGTCACCATAACAGGCTCCGACAAGGGAACCTTAGCAGGTACGGCAACCGTCAATCCAAACGGCACTCTCGACATAGCATTCGCAGGTAATCCTGCCGATATCGGAAACCTAAACGTAGATGCAGCCTCGGGAGTTGTTCGAAATCCTGCCAATCTGACAAACCTTGGATCCGGTTACGACCCCACCGAACCAGTTCCCCTCGTAACTGTCACGGGAGCCGACAAAGGAACGTTTGCGGGAACTTCATCGGTGAATCCAGACGGCACCGTGAACGTCGCGTTTACCGGAACCCCCACGGGATCCGGCGCTCTCAACGTCGCCCTAGCGGATGGGCTAGACAATCCGCCTGCCAACCTTACGGGCATCGGTTCAGGTTACGATCCTGCCGAGACGGCTCCAACGGTAACGATCACAGGAGCCGACAAAGGAACCATTGCAGGCACAGCCACCATCAATCCGAACGGCACGCTTGACATAGCCTTCTCCGGCGATCCCGCCGACATCGGAAACCTGAATCTTACCGTGGCCTCGGGAGCGGTAAGAAATCCAGCCGGTCTGTCGGGATTAGGTTCCGGTTACGACCCAACGGAAGCTGCTCCGGTGGTAACCATCACCGGCGCCGACAAGGGAAGCTTTGGCGCTACCTCCTCAATCAAAGCTGACGGCACACTGGACCTGAATTTTTCAGGAACAGCCGTAGGCACAGGCAACTTGATCTTGAAGGTAGCTGACGGCGTGTCTCAAATCCCAACGCTGACGGGAATCGGTTCCGGATACTCCTCAGGCGATCCCGCCCCTGTCGTTACAATTACCGGAACCGACAAGGGAACACTCACAGCCAGTTCCTTGATAAACGCAAACGGGACGCTGGACCTTAACTTTTCGGGTTCGACCACAGGACCCGGGAACCTAACCGTAAGCCTAGCAAATGGTCTCACCCATGTTGCAAACCTTTCCGGGGTCGGTTCGGGTTACGGCCCGATGGAGGCTGCTCCCACAATAAATGTCTCGGGTGCAGATGCAGGGAGTCTTGGTGGTACGGCGACCATAAAACCCGACGGCACTCTCGACCTTAACTTTTCAGGAAATGCCTCAGGGACAGGACCTTTGTCGGTCCAGGCCACAAATGGTATAATTCAATCCCCTGCAAACGTATCCGGTCTCGGCTCCGGGCACAATCCTGCCGGAACCCCTCCGGTGGTGACCATAAACGGAGCCGACAAGGGCACACTCGTCGCTACGCCAACCGTAATGGCAAATGGTACTGTAGAGTTATCTTTTTCAGGAAATGCAACAGGCACCGGACCTCTTACCTTAACCCTTGCCGGAGAGATTGTTTCGAGTTCCTCTTTTGACCGGAGTCTTTTAGACCTAGAAGGAGACTTGTGGGATTTTTCCATTGCGGACTTTAAGAGCTACACACAATTACTTTCTGAATCGAGGGCCATAAATGGCGCCGAGCAAAACGGTCTCAACCATGACTGGGAAAGAATTTCAGGCAAACTCGTAAATCTCGAATCGGCCTATGGTCGTATAAACGACACAGATATGGCTGAAGAAATGACCGAGATGAGCAAGTCTATGCTGGTCAATCAATCGGCCGCCAAGTTACTGGCTAAACACAATCGAATAAATTCGAATGCCTTGCTCACCTTACAGCAACTCGGGTCGAACTTATAAGAAGTTTTTCACTCTCAAGCCTGATACAAAGGACTGAAAGCTTGAAGCCCAAAAGCTCTGCAACTTAGGAAGTCAAGAGTCCAAGAACTTCGCTCACGATGCTTTCCACCTTGGCGAGCCTGCCTACTCCTTCGTAACCGCACGCCAGTTCACCTTCTTCGGGATCGATGAAGCAAACGCCGCGTTCGCGTAATACTCGAAGATTTTCGCGGGTCGCGGGATGTTCGTACATCTTGCCGTTCATGGCGGGAGCCAGCACGACCTTTGCTCGAGTGGCGAGATGAATGGACGAAAGGGCATCGGGAGCCAAGCCGTTGGCGAATTGGGCGATCAGGTCGGCCGTCGCAGGAGTCACCAGCAGCAGGTCGGCCTTGTCGGCGAGTTCGATGTGCCCCGGTTGCCAACCATCGCCTTCTTTCCAGAGGTCGGTTACCACGGGGTTGCGAGAAAGAGTTTGCAGGGTAATCGGACCGATGAACTCACTGGCGGCTCGCGTCATCACGACGAAGACGTCCGCTCCGAGGCGTCGCAGCTCACTCGTTAG
>CAWVZQ010000252.1:0-4663 GCA_963934405.1 uncultured Opitutales bacterium
AAATCAGCAGGAGTATCCTTATCCTTCGCCAGTCGATCTAGAATAGTCTTGGCACCGACAAAATTCTTCAGTTCGAAACGGGCCAGAGCTCCCTGCAAGGAACAACGGTGAGCAACCGGGGATTTCGGTGCCCTGCGATAAGCCTCATCGGTCGCCTTTACGACCTGTTCCCACTTACCCTGATTGTAGAGAGCCTCGGCATAACCTGCATAGGCATCGGCCAAGTGGGCAAGATTCTTATCTGCAGCAATAGTCGCGGAAAAAGCCTTTTCCGCATCGGCATGCTTCCCGAGACTTAGCAGGCAATTCCCTCGCAAGTTGTGAACTGGAGCAAGGGCAAGAATTTCACGATTATTTGCAATTTGGGCAAATACGGGTTCCGCCTCCGCAGGTTTCCCCGACTGGAAGAGACACAAACCTAATCCCAAATTGGCAAAGGGAGCCTTTGGATGCTTGCCATGCTTACCAATAAAGGACCGGAACTCATCCACCGCCAACTCGTAAAGGCCCCGATTATAAAGGGCGTTAGCGCTAAAATAAAGGTCAAGGGCAGGATCTTTTTTTGCTTTGTTTTGCCCAACAAGCGAAAATGCAGAAAAAACAAAAGAACTTAAAGGAAAAATCCAAAAAACAAAAAAAGAAAGACGGGACTTAATCAGCGAGCGGTACATGAGTTCAAGTTAAAGTAAGAAATCTTCACGAAAGCGTGAAACTAAAGTTAACTTGAAAAGATGAGTGCTCGTCTTTTACAAACTAAAACTGTCTAGAATTAAAAAATAATCCCAGAACTGGTAAACCAAATCGGTTGCACGAGTTGGCTAAGCAGAAAATTAATTTCCTGCGGTCGAAGCGGGCTGTGGAGGAGAATACTTTTGATCGCCAGTTTGTTCTGCTTTTTTAGCTTTTAGCTGAGCCATGAGTTGCTTAGCCGAGCTAGCGACCAAGGCACCCTTGGCTGGCATCGCAGCCGCAGCCGCAGCTTTGTTCGATGACTGCATTTCCTCAAGAATCTCTTTTCGAAGAATAGCTATTGAACGAGGAGCGGAGATTCCCACTTTAACGGAATCACCCTCGATCTTGGTGATGGATATCTCGATGTTCTCGCCAATAACGATGGCTTGATCGATTTTTCTAGAAAGAATTAGCATATCGTCAATTCCGCGGTCCGAGAGGGAACACTATGCCTCGGTATCGCCAACATCGATCATATGGCGAGCCGAGAATTCCTCATGGTTGTTGATGATGCATTGTTTTCCCACGAGGGTGGTGCGGTTGACGATAATAGGGCCTACTAAATTCAAGGAAATCTTACCGGGATGCTCAGATGAAATCGTAACAATATTAAGAATCATCGTATCCTCAGAACCTGAAATACCGAGAATTTGAATATCGGCATCGGATATTTCTACAGCATAATTCGAGACGATTCCGCCCGGTTCAAGAACAACAAAAGCCAAACCATCTTGAACTTGTTCGCGCAACCACATGAAGGGAAGCTCCTCCTTGTCAAAAACGAGTTCCATGGATCGGAGATCGGGGAAACCGAACAATCCCTGAGGCAAAGAGACCTCGTTACGGGTCGCGGGTTCCGCATCCGAACTATTGGGCAAGTCATCTTGAAGGTTTAGTTTCACAGGCAGGGCGGGTTAATTACTTGGGGTATTAAAAAGGAACAGCGAAAATTTGATTAGATGTAATTAAGTAAGGAGGTGTTCATTATTTGGGCTCCAACTTGAAGTGCAGCTTGATACGACGTGGAAGCCTGCATCAACCTCATAATAGCTTCTGACACATCAACGTCCAGATCTCGAGAGACGCGTTCGTTCAACTCCATATAGTAGTCCTCGTCATGAGACTTGACAGTTTCCATACGAACCATCTTGGCCGCAAGTTCGCCCATCTTGTCCACAACCTGTTCCTCCAAGGAGATGAGCTTTTGATTCGCCAATTCAACCTCTGCGGCATAACTTGAAGGCTTCGCGCTACGAAGTGCCTCTCTCAAGTCAACAAGGGCTGACACTACTCCTCCCAATTCCTCTGTCCCGCCACCCTTGGCTTCTAAAAGTGAAGATATCTTACTCTCATGACCAACGTAAAACTCAGAATTCGTCTCAGCGCCGTTATAGGAAACATCTACAATGGAACCATTTTCATCACGGTGTTCGACAAACGCTCTTGAACCAGTGGCAAAAGAATAATAATCACCTTTTTGTGGACCAGCGGGAATGCCTGATGGCATAGTTTGGGAATTAAAATCGAAACCTGCAACAGTCCAAGTCCCTGGAGATGAAGTATCTTGCTCCCAAAGAACTTTCACATCCATTTCCTGACCATTGGGAAGCAAAACTTTAGCATTGTCAAAACTGGGAGGAAGCACCGTGCCCCCAGTTGAAGTTCCGGAAAAGTAACGACCTGGTTCAACTACTCTCAATCCAGCAATAAAGCCGTCGGCGTCAATAATGGCACTGGCTTTTGCCGTTGTGCCGCTAGTGCCGGAAGATGGAAAAGTTATCGTAGGCAATTGATTGTTTTCTACCGAAAACTTCATCACATGCCCAAGAGGTTTATCAATCACTCGCCAAGCAGAGTTCGAAACTTTTTCGCCACTTACCTTGTCATAAATAAACTCGTCCGAAGGTAAAACAACGTAATCCGACAAGGTATTCGGATCACGAGAAGTATTATCCCAGTTGCTTTGGTTGGCTTGATAATACCGTCCGTTGTAATGAACAATTTGCCCGCTGTCATAAGTTTTGGACCGAGACCAATCCACTCCTTGCTCGATTATTCGAGCAGGCACAAGGTGAAGTGAAGCAGAATCACTTGGCCTAAATGATGCAGACTGAGTTTCATCCAAGATCAAATCAGCATTAGCGACATAATATAAATCATCGGCGGGGTCATGCAGGAACTCACCAGTTTTTAGGGAAAGGGGTCGGCCTGAAACAAAAGTCTTTTCCTTGCCTTCATTCGGCAAGTTTTCGCCCAACAGAAAAACCTCTCCATCACTGCTCTGACTAACTGGGGCTAAGCCGACGATCTTAGGAAGATCGATTTCAGTTGTACCGGCAGGAATGGTAGTGTCAGCAGTAGCTACGTAATACTGACCGCTATTAGGTTCCACTAGATGGCTCCCCTTCAAAAGTGAAAGAGTTTGCGAGGAGTCAAAAGTAAAAGTGGAAGCAGGAGGAAAATCTGCGGTCAAGTGCTCCCAAGCACCGACGTCTTGCCCCTTAGCAACATTATTCAAGGCAAGATAATAGCGGCCTTGACGAGAAATCACGGCTCCTGGTGAGTGAGATGCATTAGCCTTTCCTGCCTGTGCTCCCACCGAAGCGGTATCACGAGTGATATTACCCTTGAGGTAGACCCCTGAAATCACCTCTCCGTCCTCTTGTGGAGAAGAAAGATAAAATTCTTGAGTGCGGGAGTCAAAAGAAACGAGACCGTTACCACTTTCAGAGCCTTTGGCTTCAAACTGAGGTATGGCATAGGTGATATGCTTGACAAGCCTTTGAGTCTCAGTCTGCAACTGTGCCGAAGATGTGACGTACCCTTGATCCAATATGATTTTCTGGGTGTAGCTTGTCGCCTCGGATTCCAAGTCAAACATTTTGCCGTCTGGGGCAAGCCAGTACTCTCGCCGCTCCGCCCCGGTTACACTTAGTGTCCAATCTTCCCTGTCGACGGAGTAACCGTCAGGAACTTTCTCCCAGATTTTTGAGTCAGTCTCTCCGGGTTTGTGATTCCAATTCGAATCGATTCGAGAACGCCAAACACTGCCATCCTTATAAACGAGGTCTCCTTCACCGTATTGCAACAACCTCTTCCAATCGGTTGGAGTCTCCATAACGGCAGTACTTGCTCCAGCGACCTTGGAAGCACCAAGTAAAAGATCCCTATCCCAGGTTCCTGCATACACTTGATTGGCGATTGATTCTTTGTCACCTGAAGTGAGTTCGTCGTATTTTTTGCCTCCGAATTGATCTATTGCGGCAGCATTCAACTTAGCTTTGATTGCCTCCGGAAAGTAAAAATTGGGGTCGAAATCGGTGATGTATTGCCCCGACGCATTAAAGTCTTCCGCTACACCTGCAACCAAAAGTAAATCACCTTGATCCGAAGTTTCAGCCAATACTTTTACATTTGGATTTCTCTGACCCGGTGTCTTGCTTCCCCTAACAAATACTTCATAGTCGGAAGTTGTGATCTTGGGAACGGCATTCAAAACACCTTCATCTTGGTTAATGATTGAAGCTAAGGCTGCGGATGCCACATCAGTTGCCAAGCCAGGCACTGAAGCAGTCAGGACGTATTCATGCCCGTTCGCATTTACCAAAATCTGGTCACCCTGCTTTAACTCAAATTTACCATCGGGATTACTTTTGCCAACATAGTTTTCATTGAAGGAAATGGTTTTTTGAAAACGATCGCCCACTTTCACATCGGATGCCGCAAAATTCGGATTGGCGTCCACCCCTGCAAAAAGGGATCGTTTTCGATGAGTGGCATTAATCCGATTGAGGGCTTCTTCGATGAGTTGATCCACCTCAAAACCATAGGTCTCCATGGCAGGGGCACTAAGCCCAGAACCAGAAACCCTGGCAATCTCTTGGGCCCTGACTGCAACTTCCCTCAATTTATCTAAGTTCAAATGACCGGA
>CAWVZQ010000253.1:0-4628 GCA_963934405.1 uncultured Opitutales bacterium
TCGTGGCATAGACCACGTACTCGCCGGGCAAGACCCCGACCTTGCATTTTCCATCTATCGAATAGACGACCCCGGGTCTGACCGCCAAACGGGGGGAAGGCTCGACTTTCAGGGGCATCAGGAAATCATTGGCGTCAGTTATGGTGAAGCGGCAGGGCAAGGGAGCGGAAGTCTTCTTATCAAAAGCGCTTACTTCCAGGAAACTATGGGAAAGAACTTCGTCCACGGGATCCAGTTCGACAAAGGCTCGCCCTACCAGGATGTCGTCGACTGCGGTAGGCGCTTCGATGGCAAGTTTGTTCTGACCATCCTTCAGCGTACCGGTCGGGACTTTCAGGGAATGCAAGACCTTGGACTCGAAGCGTTCGAGATTGCCCAGGCGTTTCCCGTTCAACGAGACACGCCAGCCTTGCTTGACGTCGTCTTGATACAAAAAGAGGGTGACTTCCTTTTCGTTGGCCTTGGACTCGAAACTTACGGAGAGATTTCTCCCATGTGGTGTTTTTCCAGAGAACTCGGCCCACTCGGGCAAGCCCTTTGTCCCGAGATGAAAGATCTTGTCGGTAACCGTTATCTTTGCCCAAGCAAAACAGGGGCAAAGGACGAGAACCGCCAACACTACCTGAATTTGTAACCTACGGATTTTTTTCATCTGACTACTTGGCAGGTTTTACTTCTACGGACCATTTCTCATGCATCTCGAACAGGCGGGCGACCAGTTCCGGTTTTTCCTTGGCGTAGTTCTTACGCTCGGGTTGTTCATCATTCACATTGCCTAGAAAGGAAGCCTTGGTTCCCCGACCCATCAACTTCCATTCTCCTTTGCGCACAGTCCATTGAGTATGCCACTGAAAATGAAGAACGTCCCCGTAGCCTGACTCGGCTTTCGCTGAGCGGATAAGAGGAAGTACGCTGTGCCCATCAAGCTTGGGATCATCCTTCTTCCGGTCGAGACCACAAAGTTCCATCACGGTGGGCAACCAGTCCATGGAAGTGACCATCTGGTCACGGGTCTCGCCCTGTGGAAGCTTGGCAGGGAAACTAATGATTGCCGGTACGCGGATTCCACCCTCGAGGAAAGTTCCCTTCTGCCCCTTCCATTTTCCGGTGAACCCACCCCCGCTGGCTCCGTAGAAATGTCCCTTCGGATGTCCGCTCTTGTGGTTGTCAACCCGGATACGGTTACCGGTTTCCTCGGAATGCCCGTTATCACTCATGTAAATGAATATGGTATCCTTGCGAAGCCCGAGTTCCTCGATCTTGTCCACCACCCGGCCGATATAGTGATCGGTCGCATACATGATGGTGGCGTAGGATTTCCTGGCCGGGTCCTTCAGGTCCTTGAACGGTTTGGCGAATTTCTTTGGAGCCTGTTCTGGGTAATGCGGAATATTCAAGGGGAAATAAAGAAAGAAGGGCTTGTCCTTGCTCTCTTCGATGAAGGCGAGGGAGCGCTGGGTCATAAGCTCGGGAAAGTACTTACCCGGGGCCTTCACCGGGGTGGTCCCCTCGTACAGGTCATGAAAGCCCGTGCCATGAAGAAAGTAGTGGTTGTAGTTGTCGATGAACCCGTCTCGGATACCGAAAAATTCGTCGAATCCTTGCTTCTTTGGCCCATAGTCACGATGGGCTCCCAGGTGCCATTTGCCAAAGAGCGCGGTACGGTAGCCTTCCCTTTTCAAGAGCTCCGCCATGGTTACCTCGTCCAAAGCCATATTGATTCCCTTGGCCGAATTCATGTCCCCCTGAGTCCAATGGTTCACGCCGCTGCGTTGCGGATGTCGTCCCGTCATGAGAGCGGCCCGGGCCGGACAGCAAACGGTGTGGGCATAAGCCTGAGTAAAGCGTACGCCGGTCTTCGCAAGCTTATCGATGGCAGGGGTCAGCAAGTCATCCGATCCATAGCACCCGGCATCAAGCGTGCCCTGATCATCGGTGAAGAAAACAACCACGTTGGGCTTGGCCTGCAGAACAGCGGCCGCCAGGCATCCGCCAAGCACGATGATGAGAAAGCCAAGTGTCCGGTGTCTCATTGGATCGTGCTAAGGGCTTTTTGGTAACGGGAAGTTTCGTGGTCCTTGGTCTTTTTCATGACATTCAGAAGTTCCTGACCGTAACGGGTAACGAACTTGGCGTGTTCCTCGTCATCGATGAGGTTTTTCAAGGCATCGGGGTCGTTCCCGTAATCATAAAATTCGAAAGGCGCCCGGTAGAGGTAGTGCTTGACCCGCTTGGCCAGAGCCGGATCGTTCTGCGCAGCCTTGGCCATCGCTTTCCAGGTCAGCCCGCTCATCGATTCGTTCTTGAAGGTGGTCTCGCCATCGTGCCAACCATTCCAGATCAACCCGTAACGCTTGCCCTGCAAGGAACGCATGGCATAGGAGCGGCCCGAGGCAATGGTGTTGATATGGGTATAGACGAATTCCCTGCCCTTTTGCTTCTTTCCCTTCAATACGGGAAGGAAGGAACGACCGTCCATGCCCTTCATCGGAGTAAGACCGAGAGCATCGAGAATGGTCGGGGCGAAATCGACCCCCGCAACCGAATGATCGGTCTCATGGATGCCCGGCTTGACCGTGCCCGGCCAGCGCACGATCCAGGGAGTGATGGTGGAATGCCTCCAGACATTGGTCTTGGCAAAGGGAACCGGTATGCCGTGGTCGGACTTGAGCATGACCAAGGTATTCTCAGAAAAACCGGCTTTCTCCAGCTCGACCAGGACCCGACCCACCACGTCGTCGGCCCGGCTTACGGAACTGTAGTACTGGGCGATCTCGTCGCGGATGGGGGGCAAGTCGGGCAGGAACCCGGGGATGACGATTTCATCGGGTTGGTAGATGCGGGAAGGGGCCGGATAGTCACCACGGGTACGCTTCCTCTTTTTATTGTCATTTTTGTCGGGCTCCGGGGCATCCCCAATCGCAACCCGTTTTTCCGCCGGTTTCCGGTTGTCGAAGGGACGGTGCGGATCATGGGCGTTGACCATGAGGAAAAAGGGTTTGTCCGCTTTCTTGACCTGCCCGAGAAATTCAGCGGTGAATTTGCCATACAATTCCTGGCTGCGCCCGTTGGCCATCTCGGAACGGTCCCGACGGTAACCGAATGCTTTCTGACGGGAGGGCACGACGTGCTCGGTTTTGCCCAGTATGCCGGTCATGAAACCATTCTTAAGCAAGGTCTCGGGCAAGGTCGGAACCCCCGGCTTGATCTTGGTGAAGCCAAGAGCCCCGCTGTTGTGGGGATACCGTCCGGTCATCCAGACCGCCCGGGTGGGCATGCAAATCGCAATCGATACGTGACCATGCTCGAAGCGCAGACCCTCACCGGCGAGCTTGTCGATGTTCGGGGTCGTCCCCTTGACCTTCGAACCATAGACCCCGACGGAGTCGCGGTTCATGTCGTCCAGGGTAATGAACATGACGTTGAGTTTCGACTCGGCAAAGGCGCTCAGGCAGGCACATGCGCAAGTCAGAAGGGTAAGAAGCAGGGTTTTCACGCTCCCCACCAAAACGGGAAAAAGTTCCCCGATCAAGAAAACTTATTACAGACGAGGAGAATTCTCAGGCAAGCAGTTCGGGCAGAATGCCGGTCGAACTTCCGAGGGAATCAACTTGCACCCCGGCCTGCCGGAGCAGGGTGACCCAGAGGTTGCCCAACGGAGTGTCCTCTTCGGGCAGAACGATGCTGTGCCCCATCTTGAGCCTGCCTCCGCCTCCCGCCACGATCGCGGGGACGTCCTTGATCATATGCCCATGGCGCAAGTTCGTACCCCAGCTTAGCAGGGTATGATCAAAGAGGCTGGATCCGTCCGCCTCCTTGGTTCGCTTGAGAATGTCGATGAACTTGCCCAGCATCTCGGTGCATTTCTTGTCCCGCAAGCGGTTGGCATCCGTACGGGTCGGGGATCCGCCGTAATGACTGAGGGCGTGGGGATCGTAATTCATGCCCATGCTCTTGATCACCGAGGCCACCGGTTGGCGGTAAGAGACCACCGAGGTCTGTTGCGCCTGTAAAGCCAAAGCGATCAATTCGTAAGTGAGAAGAATCTCGGCCTCCCCCTCAATCCCTTCGCCGGGTGCCTTGCGGTCGGTCTTGGGTTTGGGCTTCTCCGACCACTGGGCGTCCTTGACCAGCCCCAGTTCGACTTCGCGAATGGATTGAAAGTATTCCTCCAGCTTGTCCCGGTCGAGCGAGCTGACTTTTCCGTTGAGGGACTTCGCATCCGAGAGCACCACGTCGAGTATGCTCTTCTTCTTGTTCAACCTGGCCTCCCGTTCATCCGGACTTTCGTCCGATTGTCCGAAAAGCCGGGCGTATAACTCAACCGGTCCACGGGTACCGGCAACCGGTTTACCCGCTTCATTCCAGGCCAGGGACATGCCCTTCCCGTGCCCGCCGGCATTCTCTTCCTTGCTGGCCAGCACGAGGGAATCGTAGCGTTGGTTCTTGCACAGTTGCTTACCCGCCAGCAGATCGCAGGAGATTGAATTGTGAAAACGCTTGCCGGGCGTGCCCGTGATGTTGGCGCAAGTCAGGTAAGAAGTACTACCTCCATGCGGGTCGGTCGCTCCAACATTGGTCAGGTTCTTGATGATGCTGAAGTCCTTCTTGTGACGCTCCAGTGGGGA
>CAWVZQ010000254.1:0-4616 GCA_963934405.1 uncultured Opitutales bacterium
CTTTTTCCGAGGCGTCGATGAAATCGATGGATTCGGCGAGAGCATTTGCGCTTTCCCGAATCTCTTCTTCCGACATGCGATCCAGTTGAGACTCCCGTGGCGATGCGTTTGTTACGAACTTGACCGGGCTTCCTTCTTCTCCGCTCATAAGATAGGTGCCGGGTTTTCGGGTGTTGGAAAACTCGGCTACTGCCTGTGAACCCCGCTTGACAGCCTTTATGGTATGGGTGGAACCGTCGGGGCTCGTTACGTTTAACGTTTTGCCCGCATCCTTTTCGGGGAGATAATGAGTGAGGGTGGCTCCCGCCGGCAGGTTGCGTGGTGGGGTCACTTGATCGGCGAGGTAGGAGGCAATCTGCTGAACTAGGGGCAAATAGCAGGAGCGGACTGGCATGTTCGTCCAGTCACCATCTACGGTGGTCGCCATCTGTATGACTATTCCCTTATCCACTTTTTTCTCGGCGAGAAACACATCTCCCGTTTCAAGTCTTGCGAGTACTGTGGCGTCTTGGGTTTCAATCCCGTCGCTTTCGCCTAAACGATGCCACCGCCAAAGGTCTGCGTCGGCTAGATTACCGTTCCTGCGATCGTTGAAGAGCGAGAGTGCGGGGTGTTCGAAGTGAGAGGCGACCACGCGAGTGCGCACGGAATCGTCGGACAAGCTTCCGCCAATGTTACGGAGGGGTAGGGGGAGCAGGTCGTTTGCTTCTGATCCAAGAACGTCGTTGTACCAATCGGCGTCGACTTTATCTCCGAGGGCAAGCCAC
Organism: uncultured Opitutales bacterium; assembly: GCA_963934405.1. Classification (GTDB taxonomy): domain Bacteria; phylum Verrucomicrobiota; class Verrucomicrobiia; order Opitutales; family Seribacteraceae. Next base: position 768 of record CAWVZQ010000254.1, read on the forward strand.
AGTCCTCCCCCGTTGCGGACAAAGGAGGAAAGTGCTGAAATTTGGTCATCCTTCAGGCTGGAAACGTTGGCGAGGACCACCACGCTCTGGTTGCCGTCGAGATGCTTGGTGGGATCAAAGTTTGCGAGCGTTACAACCGAGGCGTCGATCAAGTCTTTTGTTTCCACGGAATTCTTGATCTTAGCTTCCTCAAATGGAGTGAGGGCAAGCTTAAGGAAATCCGTCTCTCCGCTTAACCATTCCTCGGAGGGAGATCCGTCGACAAGGAGTACGCCGATGCGGTCCAATACGGTAACCGAGGCCGATCTTCGGTCGTCGTCGTCAAGAGCATCGCTAGCCCCAATTTCGATGGTGACTACAGTCGAACCGGCTTCCGTGAACTTGTGAGTGAAAAGAACTTGGCCCGTTTCACCCGGATTGAGGGAGACTACCGTTTCGTCAACCGGATCTAACTCTTCGTTCACAAGAAGACGAACTTGAAGGTCGCCTTCGTAAGATGAGCTGCCGTGGTTGCGTAGCTCCGCTCGCACGAGGACTTTCTGCCCGAGACCTACGGAAGTGGCCGAAAGTTCGATGGAATCAACCGAAACGTTTTCTCGAGCCGGGCCGCCAACGTCGATGAGAGTGATGGCTGGCTTGAGGGGCTCATTATCAAGTCTTTCCTTCAAGGTCGCAAGCGCCCCTCCCGTCTTTTCCCAATCGGCCTTGCGGAAATCGGAGACAAGAATGATTTCGCGTTTTGCGTTTCGTCCTTCGTGGATGGTGGCGATTCCCGCGTCGAGCGATCCTATGAGATCGACCTTGTCGTAAGACGCCTTGAGTTGACCCGATCGTTCGCCGAGGGCTTCTGTTTCGGAGGTGGGTTTGGCGAAGATGGGAGAGGCGCTTCCCCCCATCCGCACGACGGAAGCGTCTGATCCTTTCTTCAGCTTTTTCAGGAAACCTTCGGTGAACGCGCCGGCTTTGGCAAAACCGCCATCCGCATTCATGGAAAAGCTATCGTCAAGCAAGATAACCGTTGAGGCCGCGATATCCGTGGAATCCGAGCTCACGTTTTTCTTTTCATATCCTCCTCCAAAAATCCCGGCCTCCGCAGCGATGGCGTAAATGATGCAAGCGGCGCAAAGAGTGCCGAAGAGTTTCTTAAGGCTCGGCACGAGCGCCACGAGGATAAGGAAAGCCAACGCCGCCAAGGGCAAAATGATTCGGTGCAGGAATGGCCCCCAATCCGTTACCACCATGCGGGCCAAGCAAAGCGCCAGCAGAATTGGAATGGCGCAGCGAATGATAAGCAGGATGATTTGCTCGAGCTGTACTTGTCTCCGGTTCACGCGCAAAACCGATTCCAGCAAGTGCATGGCTCCCCAAGTCACCACTTTGAATCGGCTGCGGTTAAAAATGTGAATGAGTAGCGGGATGGCTACTGCCGCAGCGCCAAATGCCAAGCCGACGTTGAGAAAATTCATTTTCTGGAAGGTCTTCCCCCGCGCTTGCGCAAGGCGAGATAATATGAAAGGGCTTCCGCATAAGGTTGGTCGGTGGTCATCGGCACAAGGTCGATGCGATTGCGGTGGCAACCTTGAGTGAAGTTTTCTCGATAGTTTTCCAAGTTCTCCAAGTAAGCTTGGCGCAAATGAGTCGGGTCCACCGTGTGCTTCTTGTCGGCCACTTCCAAGCAGTCGAAGCGCGTCCACTGCTTGAAGGGGAAGTCCAGTTCGTCGGGGTCCCAGATCTGAAAGATTACGACGTCGTGCTTGGCGTGGCGAAAGTGCGCCAAGCCGTTCATCACCGAATCAAGGTCACCGAAACAGTCTGAAATTATTATGACGAGGCCGCGGCGTTTAAGCTTTGGAACCAATTCGTGGAAAACGGCGCCGAGGTCGGTTTCCCCTCCCGGGGAGGTTCCTTCGAGTACGTCGACGATGTTGCTTACGTGAGCCGCTCGACCGCGTGGCGGGAGAACTTTCCGAACCTTGGTGTCAAAGGTAACGAGCCCTACGCTATCGGTTTGTTTAAGTATCATGTACGACAGGCAGGCCGCTAGGCGTGAGGCGTAATGAAGCTTGGATCGGCCTTCCGTTCGTGTTCCTTCGTAGGCCATGGATCCGCTGGCATCGAGGAGGATGTTGCATCGCAGGTTGGTCTCTTCCTCATATTCGCGGATGTAAAAGCGATCGGTTTTTCCGTATACCTTCCAGTCGAGGTGACGAATTTCGTCTCCATGTACATACTGGCGGTGCTGCTTGAACTCGACGCTGAAACCCTTGTGGGGTGAACGATGAAGCCCCGAGCAGAATCCTTCTACCACTCTTTTCGCCAAAACCTGATGGTTGGCGAGGCGAGAGAGGTCCTTCGGATCTAGATAGTCAGTTACCGTGGCCACTTGGCGCGCGATTCGTTGATGTTAAAGGTTGGGTCAACCCTCACATCACGGCTTCTTGCTTCTTCGGTGCCTCCTTGAGAAGACGATCGATGAGGAATTCTACGGAGATGCCTTCGGCTTCTGCGTTGAAGGTCGGGACGATGCGGTGACGCAAAACCGGGTGGGCAAGAGCCTCTACGTCGTCGACGGTTACGTGATAGCGACCACGCAACAAAGCCCGCACCTTGGACCCGAGCACTAGTTGCTGGCAAGCCCGTGGTCCGGGTCCCCATTCAATGAGATCCTTTACCCACTTCGGAGCCGATTCTTCCTTCGGTCGAGCCATGCGCACGAGATCGAGAATAAAGTCGTAGACATGTTCCGGCACGGGAACCCGTCTTACCGTCTCTTGGCATTCGATGATGGTCTTGCCGTCGATTACGGGTTCCAGTTCCGACTCGAAGGTCGAGGTGGTTTGCTCCACGATTTGGCGTTCCTCGTCGCGCGAAGGGTAGTCGACGATCACTTGAAAAAGGAAACGGTCTCGTTGGGCTTCGGGAAGATGATAGGTGCCTTCCTGCTCGATCGGATTTTGGGTGGCCAAAACGAAGAAGGGTTCCTCAAGGTGATAGGTCTTCCCGCCAACGGTCACGTCGTGTTCCTGCATGGCCTCGAGCAAGGCGGCCTGTGTCTTTGGAGGAGTACGATTGATTTCATCAGCCAGTACGATTTGGCTGAAAATCGGACCTTTCTCAAATACTAGTTCGCGGTGTCCGGTTGTCTTGTCTTCTTGGATGATGTCAGTGCCTGTAATATCGGCAGGCATCAAGTCGGGGGTAAACTGAATACGTCGGAAACTTAAGTTGATGGCTTGCGATAGTGAACGAACCATAAGTGTCTTGGCCAAGCCCGGTACACCTTCAAGCAAACAGTGACCACGAGCTAGCATGGCGATGAGCAATTGCTCCAAGACATCGTCTTGCCCGACGATCACTTTGTGTACTTGAGCCTTGAGTTTCTCATAGGCATCGACGAGGGCTTTCGCCATTTTCTCGTCGTCAGCGGAAGCTTTTGTAGTAGTGGATTTTTTTTTGGTGGCTGCACTCACGATTGGTTCGATGATTCGGGTTTCTGATTTTTTGAGGGAGAGAATTCGCCGATAGGGCTTACAAATTTATATTCATTCACCGGAATACTCCCGGTCATCCATTTTCCTGAAAATTTATTTAAGCTGTCGACAACAACTATTGAATTGTCTTCTTTCTTAATCGCGCAAGGTTAAAGTGGATATTTTTTTAAGATTTCTTCTTGGATGTTGAGCGCAAAACCTCAGAAGGAGGTTTCTAACTTCCGTCGATGAGACCCATTCGTCCCGAGATTCTGGGATGGAACCCAAGAGCATGGGCCAATCGGATTTGTCTTTTGGTATAGTGCCGTGCGTTCCCTTAACGAGGGAGGCGTCCAGGGGGATCAAGTCCATGGACATG
>CAWVZQ010000255.1:0-4608 GCA_963934405.1 uncultured Opitutales bacterium
CCTTGCGGTCGCGCTAAAACCATTCGTCCTCATGGAGGAAATTCATCGTCGCATTCCCCATCGAAAGCCGTTCCTGTTCATCGACGAGATCGTTGAAATCACGGAAACGAGTGCAGTTGCCCGTTTGAAGGTTTCTCCCGACCTTCCTTTTTTTCAGGGGCATTATCCGGGAAACCCAATCATGCCGGGGGTTCTCCTTTGTGAGGCGGTTTTTCAAACCGGTGCCATCTATCTGGCCGAAAAGCTTGGTTCCGATGCCCTGAACGTGGATAAGGTGACGCCAGTGCTTTCACGGATACGCGATGCTCGCTTCAAGCGGATGGTACTTCCCGGGGATACCATAGAGGTAACCGTCAAGGAGAAGGACCAAATCGGAAAATTTCACAATCTTACGGGCGAAATCCGAAAGGATGGCAAGACTGCCGTAACAGTTAGCTTCGCCTTGGCCATGGTGCCGAAGGACGAGGAGTCGGTAGCCTGATGAGTTTTCTGGGTGTACAGGGGAAAACGTTTCTCGTGCTTGGGGTCGCCAACCGGAAGAGCGTGGCTTGGGCGGTCGCAAAAATTTTGGAAGAAGAGGGAGCGGCGGTCATTTATTCCGTGCGTAGTGAAGAAAGGCGTCTGGAGACCGCCAAGTTGTTGGGCGAAAGGCCCGTTTTCGTCTGCGACGTCGAGAATGAGGAGGAAATCGCCGGCTTGGCTAGTCGCCTTGAGGCAGCAGGGTACTCTTCCTTGGACGGCGTTCTCCATTCGATCGCCTTCGCCGACTACTCCGAAGGTATCAAGCCCTTTCATGAAACGAAGCGGAAGGATTTTCTTCGAGCCACTCAAGTATCCACTTTTTCCTTGGTGGAGGTGGCCAATGCCTGCAAGCATCTCCTCGCGAGCGACGCCTCCGTAGTCACAATCGGCATTTCGTCCACTCACGTCACGGCGGAGGATTACGGTTACATGGCCCCGATCAAGGCCGCCTTGGAAACTTCCGTTCGTTATCTGGCCAAATCGTTCTCCGCCGATTCCGAAGTTCGTTTTAACTCCGTCAATGCAGGTCCCCTCAAGACTAGTGCTTCCGCAGGCATCCCCGGCTACCTCGAGAACTATCTTTACGCGGAGAAACTTACTTTTCGCAAACGCGCCTTGGCTACGGAAGAGGTCGCCAACCTCGCCGTATTTCTACTCAGCCCGAGATCCAGTGGCATCAATGGGCAAGGCGTGGTCATCGATGCCGGAATGGGGTTCAACTACTTCGACAAGGAAGTGGTCAAGTCCGTCATGAAGACGGATGCTTGATCGGTGGATTCTTCATGGTTTTTCAATTTCCAAAGACTTTGATCCGACGCTGACTTAGCGGGAAGCACTTTCTATTATGGATTTTTCGAACGTCGCAGTCGAGGCTATGGCCTATGCACTACCTCCTGAAGTCATTACTTCCGATGCGATAGAGGATCGTCTTTCGCCTCTTTACGAGCGCCTTAATCTTCCTCAAGGAAGGCTCGAGCTCATGACGGGGATCCGAGAACGCCGATTCTGGCCCGAAGGTTTCTCTGCATCCCAAGCATCCGCGGAAGCAGGTAATGCTTTGCTGGCTAAGGGTGTCCCGGCAAAAGAGATAGACCTTTTGATTCATTCCGCCGTATGCCGAGATCGGCTTGAACCTGCTACTGCCTCTTACGTCCATCGTCTAATGGGGCTCGGTTCGAATGTCCAAATTCTCGACGTGTCCAATGCCTGCTTGGGGTTTCTCAATGCCTTGATCCTTGCGGGAGGCCTTATTGAAAGTGGGCAAATCAAACGCGCCGTAATTGTCGCGGGAGAGAATGGTCGGCCCCTTGTCGATAGAACCATCGAGATACTTAATGAGCGTGACCTCGATCGCCAAACGATCAAACCGTTCTTTGCCAATCTCACTATTGGCGCGGGTGCCGTTGCTTGGTCTGTCGTGCATCGCGACTTGCTCGACCGCGAGGATGCTCCCTTGATCGGTCGGGGCGTGGTGGAGACCGATACTTCCCACAATGATCTCTGCGAAGGCGACTCCTCCGGTGACGCCCTCGAGATGCAGACGAACTCCGAAGCACTCTTGCACGCTGGAATTGCGGTGGCGACTCGAGCCTGGGACAAGTTTTCCCTTCATACGGGTTGGACGCCCGAGACGCCGGAACTGATCATCACGCATCAAGTCGGTCGTGCTCACACCAAAGCCGTTTTCGAGTCAATCGGTCTTGATCCCGAGAAAAACTATTCCAGTTTCGAGACTCTTGGAAATTGCGGATCCGTCTCTCTCCCCATCACTTATTCCCTTGCCCATGAGGCAGGGAAAGTAACATCGGGGTGTTCCACCGCTTTCCTTGGGATCGGTAGCGGTCTTTCCTGCATCATCCATTCCGTCACCAATTGAATCTCCCCGCCGACATTCAGGAAGAATACCCCTTCAAGGGTAAATTCCTAGAGATTGAAGGTGGTTGGCGCTTGCATTACCTCGATGAAGGGGAGGGGACCCGTCCACCGATCCTGATGCTGCATGGGAACCCCACTTGGTCCTTTTTTTATCGTAAACTGATTCTTGCTCTAAGCGAAGAAGAGCGCTGCATTGCCCCTGATCACCTTGGTTGTGGTCTCTCCGATAAACCCTCTCAGGGGTCCTTTCCTTACGATCTCTCCGCTCACATTGGCAACTTGCGCACTTTGCTGGATCGACTCGGCATAGACAAGGTGCGTCTCGTCGTTCACGATTGGGGTGGCGCGATTGGTCTTGGAGCCTTTCGTGATGCGCCTGAGCTCGTGGAGCGTCTGGTGATTTTGAATACCGCGGCCTTCCTTTCTCCTCGAGTTCCCAAGCGAATCTTGCTTTGCCGCTTGCCGGTTCTTGGGGCGTTTCTGGTTCGCGGACTGAATGCGTTTGCGGGCTTGGCTGCTCGAATGGCCGTGGTCAAGGCACTTCCCAAAGCTGTTCGCAAAGGTTTTCTTTACCCCTATGGGTCTTGGGCCAATCGCGTCGCCGTGTGGCGTTTCGTTCGGGACATACCGCATGAAGTCAATCACCCGACGCGCCCTCTTGTAGCGGACATCGAAGACAAGCTTAGTCGATTCGCAGACACTCCCAAACTGGCCTGCTGGGGCTTGCGCGACTTTTGCTTCAGTGAACATTTTCTCGACCAATGGCGGTATCGTTTCCCCGATCTTCAAGTAGAGTCATTCGCTGATGCAGGGCACTATCTGCTGGAGGACGCGACGGATGAATGTATTCCTCGCATCGTGGCTTTCCTTAGGAATGCCTAAAGAGTTCCGCTTGCATCGTAGCTGAGTGGCGATTAGGTTTTGTATCGGATGAGTCGTAAGACACCCATTAGAAATCGTGGAGAAAGCACGCACAACGTCGTGCCCTATGTTCCTTATGACAATACTTCCGACGCTTATCGGCCCGAGCAACCTCGAAAGCCGGAGACTGGTTTCGGAGTCTATGTGAGCTTGGCGAGCATTGTCTTCCTCTTCATTTTCTTTTGGTTCTTATTGGATTTGGCGGTCGGGACGTGGGAACGCCTCAAGTAAGCGAATCAACCGACTCTACTCGGGACCAGTGCTTTCCGGAGGAGGCCCTGATGGATTTGTTTGCCGAGCACCTTTCCCTTGAACGGCGGCTTTCGAATTACACGGTTCGCAATTATCGGCATGCCTTGGTCAACTTCTTCGCGTGGTTGCGTACTCAAGTGAATTGGCCAGGGGACCTGAACGTTATTTCAAAAACCTTTGTTCGCTCCTATCTGGTGGAGGAACAACGTCGCCTTTCGCGACGAACGCTTCGCAATCACGTTTCGGGCATTCGCATGTTCTTCAAGTTTTGCATGGAGCGAAAACTGGCCGAGCGAAACCCTTTTCTCGGACTTACCTTGCCCAAGGTCGCAAAGACCCTCCCGAAGTTTCTTACGGAGAGGCAAGCCGATCTCCTCTTGTCTCAGCCCATCCAGCTTATCGAGACCGATGCCTTGGAGCCTTTTCTTGCATGGCGCGATCGGATCGTTCTGGAAATTTTGTACGGTGGCGGTGTACGGGTGAGTGAACTGGTGGGGTTGAACTATGGTGATCTTGATCTCAGGCGGGCTACAGTTCGAGTTACTGGCAAGGGGAACAAACAACGTTTGTGCCCGATAGGCGAGAACGCCGTTCATTGCGTTCGCCATTTTAGAAGTGAGTTTACTCAAGATTCCTCGATTAACGCTCCCCTGGTCGTGAATCGCGCGGGCAAACGTCTTAGCGTCCGTTCGGTCCAGATCATGCTGAAGAAGTACCTACGCATGGCTGGATTGCCTGACGACCTGACCCCTCACAAACTCCGCCACTCTTATGCTACCCACATGCTGGACAACGGCGCGGACTTGCGTTCTGTACAGGAGCTTCTCGGGCACGCCAATTTGTCCACCACGCAAATCTACACTCACGTCACCGTGGCTCGGTTGAAGCAAGTGCACGGGCAGGCTCATCCTCGGGCATGAGTGAAGACACCGTGCCTATCGGCCGAATTGTCCTTCGGTTACTGTCCCTTCTGATATTGTGCTTTGGGGTAGGGCTTTGGTGGTATCACGGAGCGCAACCGGGCCTTTGGAAGACGAG
>CAWVZQ010000256.1:0-4605 GCA_963934405.1 uncultured Opitutales bacterium
CCGACCTCATACAACTTCAAGAATCAAACGAGCCCTTTGCAGGGCACAAGAAAATATAATGTCAGAAATCACCAAGGATAAGATTGTCGAGCTTCGTGAAAAGACGAGCGCCGGCTTAGTTGACTGTAAACGCGCCCTTACCGAGAGTGGAGGCGATATGGATGAAGCCGTATCTATCCTGCGGAAAAAGGGAGTGGCCACTGCTGCCAAGAAAGCCGGCCGAGATGCTGCAGAGGGTGTAATTAGCTGCAAATTGTCTGAGAACGGGCGATCTGGTGTAATTATTGAGGTCAACTGCGAAACTGATTTCGTGGCCAAGAACGATGAATTCCAGGCTTTTACCCTAGAGCTTGCCGGAGACTTGCTTGAGAATGCAGATGCTGATTTGGAAGAGAAACGTACTGAGCAAGTAGCTAGAATTGGCGAAAACATTCGTATCTCTCGTTCGGAACATTTATCGCCTGCAGCTTCAGGTCGGGTTGCGTCCTATGTTCATACGGGAGCCAAGGTTGGAGTGCTTCTTGAACTCTCGACCGAGACTGAGGCCGGAGCCGATCACCAAGAAACGATTTCTCTGGGCAAGGATATTTGCATGCACATCGCGGCGACGGCTCCCGTCTGCGTGAATCGTGATAGCGTGCCCGAAGAACTTGTGGCCAAGGAGCGTGAAGTTGCCACGGCGCAAGCCGAGGGTAAACCTCCGCAAGCCATCGAGAAGATAATCACGGGTAAGCTCGACAAGTATTTTGCCACCTCCTGTTTGGAGGAACAGTCGTTCGTCAAGAATCCCGATATTACGATCAAGGATTTATTGGCGGAAAAAGGTCAGCTGGTAGGCGAATCTCTTTCGATTGTTAGATTCGTGCGCCTTCAGATTGGCGAAGACAATTGAAGATCTAGTTTTTCCCAGGGCTTGATTTCTTGGGGAGGTTTCAATCCCTGAAGTCTATTTCCCGTTTTCTTCTCCGGAGGAACTTAAGTTTCTTCTATCCGTGTAGGAACCATGCAGCGCCTATGGTGGCGAAATAGATAATTAGTAGAACCGTGCCGTGGAAAATCCGAATCTCTTTTTTCCGCATCAACCAGCATAGTATGCCCGTCAACAGGAGCATGACCGGGAATTCTACCTGCCCTAAAGATGGGTTCACGGGGATTGGTGAAACTATTCCTGCTATTCCCGCCACAAAAGTAAGGTTGAAGAGATTCGACCCCACGATGTTACCTAGCAGCATGCCGCTCTCTCCTCGCTTGGCGAGAACGCAGGAGGCCGCCAATTCCGGGAGACTTGTTCCTATAGCTACGATTGTGAGACCAATTATCTCCTGAGGTATGGAGGCGAACTCGGCAAGGCCTTTGGCTCCTGTGACTAGTACCTCGGAACCTAGCCACAAAGCTCCTGAAGCTACCAAGACGATCAGGAGGGATTTCCAAGGCGGAACTAGGTCCTCGTCTCCTTTTGACTCGGGAACCGCCTCCGAGCTATTCTTTGCTGCCTTGCGGTCGATGATTGCTCCTCTAGTCACTACGATCAGGTAAGCGACAAGAATAATACTAAAAACGATTCCAAGCGGCCGGTCGAAGGACTCCTTACCTATCCATAAACAGGAAATGGTAAAAAGTAGAGTGGTCAATAGGAGCAGATTCGTTTGCCAGTTTGCAAGAGAGCCCTTCATCGCAATTGGGTTTATAAACGTGGCGATTCCCAGAACCAGTCCGATGTTGGCAAGATTGCTTCCTACTATGTTTCCTGTGATTAGATTTTTAGCGTCTCCCGCTATCGCAGCCAGTGAGGTGAACAGTTCCGGTGCGGAGGTGGCAATGGAAACAACAGTCAGGCCGATAATTGCTGGATGAACTCCAAGGGAGCGAGCAAGATCACTGGCTCCGTCGGTCAAGATGTCTCCACCTTTCGTGAGGAGAAAAATGCCAACGAGGATACATCCCGCCAGACCGACCAAGTAAAGATTCGGCGAATTGGCTTCTAGCCCGTGGAGTAAAGAATTTAGTATGCTGTACATCTAGAAATGGGCGGCAGGCTGATATTCTATTGCGGGAAAGCAAGTAAAAAGGGAGTGAGAATTGTCTATCGAACCTTGACTTGAACTCGGAAACGGACATTTTCCTGACGCCTCTGCTACCATTTGCGGCAGCTCAGCCTATGTCCGTTAACCTTAAAGAAACCCTCAACTTGCCTCAGACTGGTTTTCCGATGAGAGCCAATCTCGTCGAACGCGAACCACTTCGCTTGGATCATTGGAATGGCGTTGAGCTTTACGATAAGCTACAAGAGAAAAATGCGGCGGGAGAAACTTTCGTTTTGCATGATGGCCCTCCTTTCACGAACGGAGACGTGCATGTGGGGACGGCCCTCAATAAGACTCTGAAGGACGTCATCGTGCGTTTCAAGAGTGCTTGCGGTTACCGCGTTCCTTATGTTCCGGGATGGGATTGTCACGGTCTGCCTATCGAGCATAAGGTTACCAAGAATCTGCGAGGTCAGGAAAAGGATTTCACTCCTCTTGAGCTTAGACGCGCCTGCAAGGAGTTTTCTGAAAGCTTTATCGAAAAGCAACGAGGCCAATTCAAGCGACTCGGTGTGCTTGCCGACTGGAATCGGGAATATCGCACCATGGATCCCGATTACGAGGCGGTCATCTTACGAACGTTTGCTGAATTTGTGGATAAGGGATTCGTATACCGCAGCAAAAAACCTGTTTACTGGTCTATTCCCTGCCGCACTGCCTTGGCTGAAGCGGAAGTCGAATATCAAGACCATGTAAGTCCGGCCATACACGTTAAGTTTCCCTTGCGGGAATCCGGAGACTTTAACGCAGGCCAAAACGCCTTTTTAGTTATTTGGACCACGACTCCGTGGACAATTCCCGCCAATCTTGCAATTGCCGTCAATCCTCGTGAAACCTACGTCGAGGTGAAATCCGAGGGTAATTCATATTGGGTGGGAACCTCCTTGGCGGAAAAATTTGCAGAATCCTGCGGATTGGAGAACCATGAACTTGGTCGTGAATTGCCGGGCGAGTCTTTGGTCGGTTGGGTTAGCCGCCATCCATTTATTGATAGAGACAGTCCGGTTGTTGCGGCCGATTACGTTACGATGGATGCCGGAACGGGTTGCGTGCATACCGCTCCCGGTCACGGTTTGGACGATTACCTGACAGGGTTGGCTAACGGTATGGATATCTATTGCCCCTTGGATGATGCCGGTCGCTACCTCGATGACGGGCAAGTGCCAGCAAGCCTTGTCGGACTTTCGGTTCTCGAAAAGAAAAAAGGTTGCGAGGCAAATGAAGGCGTACTCGCTCTTCTTCGAGACAACGACGCCCTGCTTCATCTCGAGCATCACAGTCATCAGTATCCTCATTGCTGGCGTAGCAAGACGCCGGTTGTATTCCGGGCGATGGATCAATGGTTCGTATCGTTGGATAAGGATGAAATCCGAAATGCGGGTCTTGGTTCTCTCGACAAGGTTGCCTTTACTCCCGAATGGGGTCGCAACCGCATTCGCGGGTTTTTGGAAGCTCGTCCGGACTGGTGTATTTCTCGCCAAAGATCTTGGGGCGTACCCATTCCCGTCTTCTTCAATGAGGATGAGGAACCCTTGCTCGATGCAAACCTGATTCGATCCTTTGCCGATAAAGTTGAGCATGGGGGCACTGACCTTTGGTTCGAGCTTTCTGCGGAAGAATTGCTTGCAGGTGTTGATTTGCCCGAGTCTTGGCAGGGTAAGTCGTTGACGAAAGGTTCAGATACTCTTGATGTCTGGATTGATTCCGGATGTAGTCATCGAGCCGTGTTGCGGAAAAAAGAAGATCTTAAGTGGCCCGCAGACCTGTACTTGGAGGGGAGCGACCAGCACAGGGGATGGTTTCAGTCATCTCTCTGGACGGCTATGATCGCAGATGGCGGTGCTCCTTATTCCCATATCATTACGCATGGCTTCGTCGTCGACGGAGACGGCAGGAAGATTTCCAAGAGTGATGGAAAGCCTCAAACCGTGGAATCCTACGTCAAGCGTTATGGCGCAGACGTGCTTCGTCTCTGGATTTGTTCCGAGGACTTTCGCCGAGACATACCGCTTTCGGAGGAGATTCTTGATCAAATCGTCAGGGGATATCGGACGATTCGCAACACCTTCCGCTTTCAAATTGGCAATCTTTTCGACTTTGATAGGGAAACGGACTCCGTTCCCCTCGAGGAACTTTCTCCCATTGACCTCTGGGCGCTAGATAATACGGTAGATCTGATCGAGGACGTTACCAAGGCTTTCGATGCTTATGAGTTTCACCGCGGCATTCAGGTTGTGAACCGGTATTGTTCGAATGTTCTTTCTGCTGTTTATCACGACGTGCTAAAAGACCGTCTATACACACTTTCGCCGAACGATCCCTTGCGCAGGTCCTCTCAGACCGCATTGGATAATATTTTTCGAGTTCTCGTGAAATTGCTCGCCCCCGTCATTCCTTTTACAACCGACGAAGCTTGGGCGTACCTTGAAGAGGGGAGCGACTTTTGTCTCGAACCCTTAGCTTTACAGGCATGGCCGGAAGTCGATAGTGCTTGGCGAGGGGGGCCAAAAGTCGAAGACGT
>CAWVZQ010000257.1:0-4576 GCA_963934405.1 uncultured Opitutales bacterium
ATGTCGGGCAAATGAATTTCGCTGCTCATTACGTATTCCCTCTATGCGAAGAGAGGATTGGTGATTTCTGCGTCGATACCAAATTTTTCGATGGCTTTTGTGACAAGACTCTTTTCCACATCGCCTCGCTTTGACAACTCATGCAAGGTGGCAACTACGACGTATGATGCGTTAACCTCAAAGTGACGACGCAAGTTTGGGCGACTGTCGGAACGACCGAAACCATCCGTTCCCAGAACCTTGTAGGAGGAGCCGGGAAGGTAGGGCCTGATTTGTTCAGCGTGATTCTTCATGTAATCAGTCGACGCGATGGCAGGCTCTTCCCCAAGAATGTCTGTCACATAAGCGGAGCGCGGTTCGGCTTCGGGATGGAGCATATTGTAACGGGCTACTTCCTGTCCGTCTCGAGCCAGCTCGTTGAACGATGTTATGCTGAAAACATCGGATGCTATCTGGTATTCCTCGCTCAAGATTTCGGATGCCTTGATTACCTCGTTTAGAATTGTGCCTGAGCCCAGTAGTTGGACCTTCGACTTTTCACCATCGTGGCTTAGCAATTTGTATATCCCTCGCCGAATTCCTTCCTCTACTCCATCGGGCATGGCCGGCTGATGATAATTTTCGTTCATCAGGGTGAGGTAGTAAAAAACGTTCTCTTGATCCGGTCCGTACATGCGTCTCAAGCCATCTTGAAGAATTACCGCCAGCTCGAACGAGAATGTGGGGTCGTAGGCTATGCAATTGGGAATGGTGGAAGCCAAAACGTGGCTATGGCCGTCCTCGTGTTGGAGACCTTCGCCATTTAGGGTGGTTCGCCCTGCGGTTGCTCCCAAGAGAAAACCTCGAGCTTGCTGGTCGCCCGCTAGCCAAGCCATGTCTCCAACGCGCTGAAAGCCGAACATGGAATAATAAATGTAAAAGGGCACCATGGGCAGGTCGTTCGTGCTGTAACTAGTTGCCGCTGCAACCCAGGAAGACATAGCTCCCATTTCGTTGATGCCTTCCTGTAGCACCTGCCCGGTGAGGTCTTCCTTGTAGTAAGAAACGGCGTCACGATCCTGAGGGACGTAGTTTTGTCCATGTGGATTGTAGATTCCGATTTGACGGAACAGACCTTCCATTCCGAAGGTTCTGGCTTCGTCCGCGACTATGGGCACGACCCGATCGCCGATAGCATCATCCTTCAACAGAATATTGAGGGCTCGTACGAAAGCCAAGGTTGTCGAAATTTCTCTTTTTTGCTCGCCCAGCAAGGATTCAAAGGCCTCAAGAGCCGGCATTTGCAAATCGCCCGAAAAACGAGTGATCCTGCTCGGCACGTATCCGCCAAGCTCTTTCCTTCGAGAATGCAGATACTTGTGTTCGGTAGAACCTTCTTCCAGTTGAAGATATGGCAAATTCGGCAAGTCATCATCGGAAACCAAGTCCCCCAGTCTCAAGCGATCTCGCAAGTAAGCGAGTGAGGCCTGGTCCATCTTTTTTACTTGGTGGGCGACATTTTTGCCTTCGGCGGCATCACCCATGTAATGACCTTTCACCGTTTTGGCTAGGATTACAGTCGGACGATCTTTAATTTCCTGAGCCTGTTTGAAGGCCGCGTAGATTTTTGAAGCCTCGTGTCCGCCGCGCCGAAGAGAAAAGATCTCATCATCGCTCATGTCTGCCACGAGAGCCGCCGTCTCAGGATACTTTCCGAAAAAGTGCTCTCGAACGTAGGCGCCATCCTTTGACTTGAAAGTCTGGTAATCACCATCAAGAGTTTCGTTCATCAATTGAAGTAATTTGCCGGAACTGTCCTGAGCCAAAAGTTTATCCCAATTGCTTCCCCAAATCACTTTGATCACATGCCAACCGGCTCCACGGTAAAGGCCTTCAAATTCCTGGATTATTTTGCCGTTGCCCATCACCGGACCATCCAAGCGCTGCAAGTTGCAATTGATTAGAAAGCATAGATTGTCCAACTTTTCGCGGGCAGCGAAGGCAAGACCTCCCTTGGATTCCGGTTCGTCCATTTCGCCATCGCCGACAAAGCAGTATACGCGCTGATTTGAAGTATCTTTGAGACCTCTGTTGTTCAAGTAACGAATAAATCGAGCTTGATAGATCGAGGCAATGGGTGCCAAGCCCATGGATACCGTTGGGAACTGCCAGAAATCCGGCATCAACTTGGGGTGGGGATATGATGAAAGGCCCCCGCCATCGACTTCTTGACGAAAGTGGTCAAGATGGGACTCTGTTAAGCGTCCTTCTACGAATGCCCTAGAATAAATGCCCGGCGATATGTGACCTTGATAGTAGATCAAATCTCCGGAATCACCATTGCTGGGAGCTCGAAAAAAGTGATTGAAGCAAACTTCGTAGAAGGTCGAAGAGGATTGGTAGGATGCTATGTGTCCACCAAGTTCAAGGTTCTTCCCGGATGCTCGAAGAACCATCATTGCTGCGTTCCACCTTACGACTGCACGAATGCGGCGTTCGATTTCAGTATCTCCGGGGTATTCGGGTTCTTCCGCAGTGGGGATGCTGTTGATGTAATTCGTTGTAATACCGGATGGCATGTCAACTCCTGCAAGGCACGCCTTCTCGAAAACTTTATCTAGCAAAAACTTTGCCCGATCAACGCCATCTTCCCGAATGACTGATGCTACCGAGTCAATCCACTCCTGAGTCTCCAATGTATCTAGTTCTTCTTGCATGATCAGTTAGAAATCGGAAAACCTTTGATGGATGATAAACACATGAAGACTTTTTAAAGATGGCTCATCCGATTTTATCGGGTCTGTATACGGGAGAATCGCGATGAGATGCACTGGAGGATATAACTTCTTGCATGGATTGCTCCATGAAGAAAATTAAGGTTATTTGTTTATCTTGAAACCATCATTATCGCAAGGATAAAGGGGTTGGCGAGGAGGAGGATTCGAATCAGCATCAAATAGAGCCTGACCCACTTCTGCTGAGCTCCCAAGCCTGTGCGCAATTAACAAAGAGATGTTTTCCAGTTCGCTATGGATAACCTTTCTCCAATAAAACGATAGATTCTAGACCCGAATCTGTTCAGCACTTGTGTCTTTAGACCTTGAAAGTGACTCATCGCCCCCTTTTCTATGTTTAACTTGAATTCAGCTATTGCCTCCTAGACTTTGTCTATCCTTCCTTTAAGGAAATTTATTGTAAAAAACTGACCTTAATTCTTTTTGTATTAATCATGAAGTATCTAGCTTTCGTCGCACCTTTTCTACTATGCAGTTGCGTTTCCATCGAGATAGACTCGTCTCGCAAAGACAAGGCTTTGCATCATGTCGTTTTGTGTTGGCTGAAGGAACCCGGCAACATGGAGAATCGAGAGCGAATCGTCAATGCGACGAAGTCTTTTAGAAAAATCCCCGGAGTTATGGAAGCTCGTGCGGGGCAAGTGATTCCGAGCGATCGATCGATTGTCGACGACAGTTACGACGTCGGCATCCTAGTCGTTGTGGCGGATGCCAAAAGTTTAAACGAATATTTGGAACATCCGATCCACCAGAAAGCCAAGAAGGATGTACTTGTTCCCTTGGTCAGTAAAATCCTAGTCTATGATTTCCAGGAATGAATTCGTAAACCTCATGAGCTACATGTCCATCCACCGCACCTCCATTCTTTCCATCGTCCTTCTCTTGCTTTCTATTGCCATTGACGCGGTGGAGAAACCGCGTCTTCGAGTCGGCTATGCCCAGAAACCCGAGGAGGCTCGAGCTGAACTGGACGCCATTCGCAATTCCGTTCCTGACCTAAAGAGTTGGACGAAGCGCAGGGAGCAGGTGCTGGCAGGTGTTTTAGCCGGAGCCAAACTGGAAAAGCTTCCCAAGCGTACGCCTCTCAATCCACGTTTTGTCAGTAAACGCATTCGGCCCGGTTACATGGCGGAAAACGTAGCGATTGAGAGTTCGCCCGGACATTACGTCACCGGAACCCTGTACCGCCCGTCGGATTTCAATGGCAGGCTTGCCGGCATCCTCTGCCCCCATGGACACGGTGGTCGCTTTAAGGAGTCCCGTCAGGCACGTTGCGCGGTACTTGCCCGGATGGGTGCAGCTGTCTTCCTGTACGACATGATTGGATATGGGGACTCCAAGCTGGTGGGTTGGAATCATCGGAAGACTCCCGAGATCCTTCGGTTGCAGACTTGGAATAGTATACGTGCCCTCGATTTCCTTATCAGCCTTCCCAACGTCGACCCGAAACGGATCGGTATGACCGGCTGTTCAGGTGGAGGAACACAGACCTTTATATTGTCGGCCCTGGATGAGAGGGTTTCCGTATCCGTGCCGGTTTGTCAAGTGTCCGCCCATTTTTTTGGCGGCTGTGTTTGTGAGAGTGGCATGCCTATCCACTGGAGCAATACTCACAAGACCAATAATGCCGAGATTGCCGCCTTGGCAGCCCCCCGTCCGCAGTTGATCGTTTCCAACGGCAAGGACTGGACGCAGAAGACTCCGGAGAACGAGTATCCATTCGTTCGCCATGTCTATGGGCTCTATGGCGCGGAGGATCGCCTAGGAAACGCCCATTTCAAGGAGGAGGGCCACGACTACGG
>CAWVZQ010000258.1:0-4573 GCA_963934405.1 uncultured Opitutales bacterium
GCATGGGCTGTCCCGGTGGATTTAAAGTCCTACGATCCTACCAGTGAAGTGGTCGTTCGGGCTGCTGGCGAATCCCTTGCCATTGGGTGGGACACGCCGGAGGGATCGACGGGGTTGACCCTCAACATTTCGGGCCAGGGAGCTTTAGTCAGATCAGTTGCCGTGGCACGGAACAAGGGGGAATCCGTAGTGGTTTTGCGCGACGCCGATCCGGTTACCGTGTTATCTGTTGGGCAACGCGATTTGAAGAAACGTGGTGGCTGGACCATTTTCTTTGATCGTACCAGCCGTAAACCCAGTGAGTCGGGTCAGCTTACGCTAAAACTCAAGTCTGTGGTCGTGCGAAGTGTGGGCCGCAGATGCATCGTCGACCTTGGCGGACTTGAGGGGCAATCCTTTTCAGGGAAGTTGCGTTTCACTGTTTACGCAGGCTGTGACCTGATCCACTTGCAGGCGATTGTCCAAACGGAAAAAGACGCCCGTGCCCTACTCTACCACACCGGGCTAACCTGTGATCCGGCGGGTAAAGCTGTGTCTTGGATCGGGCTCGACGACAAGGTGCACCGGGTCGATGCGGTCGTGCAACGGGCTGTGCCTGAAAAGGTACGCAACCGCACGATCGCTCTAGAGACCGAGACCGGTGCCGTCGCAGTCTTCCCGCCGCCCCACCGTTATTTCTATCCGCTTGATGAGGCTTACAACCAGGGCTTCACCTGGCGGGGGAATGATTTTATGGATCAAGTTTCAGGATTCGGTATCGGTGTCCGCCAAGACCTCCAAGGAGATGGACGCTGGGTCCCTTGGTTCAACGCACCGCCCGGCACCAATCAGGAGTTGGGCATTTTCTGGCTCGCCTCGCTTGACCGGGGCAACAAGCTTTTTGATCGTGTAAAAGCCTACACGCACGGGGATCGCTTTCCCGAGGTGCCGGGGCATAAGGCCTTTACCAGCCATTATCACGTTGAACACACGACGCGTTTGATCCAAGCACGCGACAAAGGCGGGAAACTGGCGGTGCCGCCTGCTCTCAAGAAGCCTGACTTTGTTGATGTATTCAAAAAATCAGGCATACAGATCGTTCATCTCGCCGAGTTCCACAACCGTCTCGGCCGATCCCGCCGCGACCCCGTCAAGGCTTTGCCCCTGCTCAAGACATTGCATGAGGAATGCGCCCGCCTTTCGGATAACGGCTTTCTACTGCTCCCGGGCGAAGAGCCCAACGTACACCTTGGTGGTCATTGGATTAGTTTTTTCCCGCGTCCGGTGATGTGGGTCTTGAATCGATCCAAGGATAAGCCTTTCACAGAGGAGCACCCCCGGTTTGGTCGCGTCTATCACGTTGGCAGTCCCGAGGATATTCTGAAACTGATGGAGCGCGAGGGAGGGCTGATGTGGGCGGCTCATCCGCGAATCAAGTCCTCAACCGGTTATCCTGATCTTTATCGGGATAAGCCATTCTTCAAATCCGATCGCTACCTCGGCGGTGCCTGGAAGGCCATGCCCGCTGACCTCTCAAAACCTCGTCTGGGTTGGCGCGTACTGGATCTTCTGGATGACACCTCCAACTGGGGAGCCCAAAAGTACATCCTCGGCGAAGTCGATATCTTCCAGGTGGATCGAACCACCGAATTCTATGCGCATGCGAATGTTAACTATTTGCGTCTGGATCGTATTCCCCGTTTCGAGGACGGATGGGCGCCGGTCCTTAAAGCGTTGCGAGATGGTGCCTTCTTCATCTCCACGGGTGAGGTGCTTATGTCTCGGTTTACGATTGGCGGAAAGCAATCGGGAGAAAAGTTAAGGCTTGATGTATCGGGCCGAGTGAAGCTCGAAGCCGAGTTAAGCTGGACGTTCCCCATGGCCTTTGCCGAGATCATCTCGGGCGATGGGAAACAGGTATACCGCAAACGGATCGACCTAACTGGGACCGGGGCTTTCGGAAAACAAACCCTTAAGGCAACACTCGACTTGAACGGAAAATCCTGGGTTCGTTTAGAGGCATGGGACATAGCGGCCAATGGTGTCATCTCCCAGCCATTGTGGTTGGAGTAAAAGAAAACTATCCAATAACCTCCGCTTAGGATATCCTTTTCATGGTGAAAATAAACCCAGAAAAAACCGAGCTATGAAAAACCACCGACTGCTGCTGGCGCTGACCTTTCTGTGCACGCTTGCAGCCTCTGCCGATCCATCCAAGTACGAGCAGACCGTCCTCGCCGACAAGCCGGCGGCATGGTGGCGATTTGACGAGACCGAAAAGGAACATGGCAAGGCCGCTGCGGATAGGATGGGAACAGCGAACGGCGAGTTTCGAGGCGGTGTCACGATGGTCCCCGGTCTTCCGGGATCAGGAGGCAAGGCGGTTAGCTTCAACGGCAAGGACGCCTACGTGCAAGCACCCTACCCCGAGGCCTTGCGCTCCAATGTTTTTTCGATCGAGTTTTGGTTTCGGTCAACACAGCCGTTCAAGGACAGATTTTGGCCCGGAAGCGCCGCATTCGTGTCCACCGCCACGCCGGGCCCGAACAGCGAGGACTGGACGATTTCCGCCGCCTCGCAGAGGGGCAGGGACGAGGGTCGCATCCTGGGCAAGACGGGACCAAAAGGACGAAAGCGCAGCGACCTGTTCCTTGAGTCGCGGTCCGGCGACCCGCTGAACGACGGCCACTGGCACCACATCGTGTTCACGCGAACCGACAGCGGCGAGGCAAAGCTGTACGTCAACGGCGAGCTGCACATCACCGGCAATGACGGCGGCGGCAATATCCTAAGCGATCGACCGCTCAACATCGGCGGCGACGCGATCCACGAGGATGGTGCCTTTCTCGAGGGTGAGATGGACGAGGTCGCGCTCTACCTGCATGCGCTGAACGCAGAGCAGGTGACGGCGCATTTCGCGACTATTAAGCCGCACCTTCCGGAGCGAAAAGTACGGGAATTCGTCGGAAGACCGAGTGCTCCCGAGAAGAAAAGCGACCCGGGGGAACCAGCTTTGCCGTTTCTTGAAAAGACAAACGCACTGAAAGCCAAGATCCTGGAGAAAGCTGATTCCCACTGGGCCTTCCAGCCTATAAGAAAACCGGCTTTACCTGAGGTGAAACACAAGTCTTGGGTGAAGAATCCCATCGACCTGTTCGTATTGCATAAACTGGAAACAGCCGGGCGCGCCCCCGCGGAACAGGTTGATTTCCACGCCCTCCTGCGACGGGCCCATTTCGACCTACTGGGCTTGCCTCCCGATCCGGAGAGCATAGAGAAATTCGTCAAGGACCCCGATTGGCCCAGATTGGTAAAGGAACTATTGGCCTCCCTGCATTACGGCGAACGCTATGCCCGCCACTGGCTCGACGTCGCGAGGTATGCGGACAGTTCCGGCCGTGAAAGAGATTATTTTTTCCCACACGCAGCCCGCTACCGAGATTACGTCATCCGGTCGATGAACGAGGACAAGCCGTTCACCTCCTTCGTCAAGGAGCAGATCGCGGGAGATATCCTGTACTCCGAGGACAAGACGACGGACGCGCGACGATATGCAACGGGCTTTTACACGATTGGGGCCATCTACCCGGTTTCACCCAACGCCATCAAGCGACCGAAAAGATTTGAATACGACCGCCTGACCGACGCCGCGAACGTTACCGGGGAAGCGTTCCTGGGACTATCCTTTGCCTGCGCCCGTTGTCACGACCACAAATATGACCCTATCTCCCAACTCGATTATTTTGCGTTCCAGTCATTCTTTGCGTCCTCGATATTCAATGAAATGCCAATGGAGGACGGCAAACAGAAATCGCAGGCCAAGAACTACCTATTGGGTCACAAACCAAGGGCGGAGCATGCGACCTTCTTTCATCGTGGAGAATTGGATTCGCCCGTAGGCTGGGTGCGCTCCCGCCTGCCCAATTATTTCTCGAGTGGAACGGCACCCGTGGAAACGACCGATGATTTCAAAAGAAGGCGGCTGCAGTTGGCGAACTGGATCGTCTCCGACAAAAACACCCTAACTGCCCGGGTCATCGTCAACCGGGTGTGGCAATGGCATTTCGGGGAAGCCTTGGTCGCCACGCCTAACGATTTTGGAATTGCTGGAGAAAAACCGACGCATCCCGAATTGCTGGATTATCTCGCAAGCTACCTCATGGAAAACGACTGGAGCCTAAAAACGCTGCATTTCCATATTATGAGCTCATCCACCTATAGGATGAGTAGTGCCCATTTTACCCCTGCTGTCACGGGCGTCATAGACAGGTTCCCAACAACCCGTATGCAGGCGGAAACGATCTGGGACAACATGCTGGCGGTGTCCGGCAAGCTGAACGAGCAAATGTTCGGTCGGGCCGTTTTTCCGCCGATCAGCAAGGAATTGGTTGGTTCCAAGCGAAACGCCTCCTGGGAAAAGGAGAAGCAGGAGCGCGACTGGATGCGCCGGGGAATCTACGTCGCAATCAAAAGAACCATCCACTTTCCCTTTTTTGAGGTTTTCAATGGAACGAATTCGACCTCCAGCCAAGGACATAGGGAAAGGACCGTGGGTTCCCCTCAGGCCCTGGCCATGATGAACGGCGAAATCCCC
>CAWVZQ010000259.1:0-4539 GCA_963934405.1 uncultured Opitutales bacterium
TTTCCGCTGTTATAGGAAGTTCCCCAGCCGAAGTGGGCGATTCCGTTTGTTCAGACTCTATGCCATCACCATCCTCACCTTGGTCTCGCTCCTTCAACTCATCAAGCAAATCGTCGGCCAGTTTGTTTGCACTTCCCTCAGAAGGCAATTCGAAATCATCGAGAGAAATTTTCGTTTTTCGGGAAAGTCGAACCAAGCCGAACCAGCATAAGACTACCCCTGCGGACACACCAATGATCGAAAGTAAGAAAAGTTCAGTTTTTTCTCCATTCGAAATAATGTGGTCGTCCGAAAGAAACTTTACCCAAAATAATAACAGCAAACTCAAAAGAGGAATTCCCACACCCAATGCAAGAAACTTAAGTCGCCGGAAAAGCCCTTTCGTAAAAGCCAATCCAAAGATAAGAACTGAGTAGAAAGCTAGCAGAATCGAAAAAGCCAACTCTGTCCGGAATACTTTATCGACAATCTCATCCCTAGCATCCGATCCTAGAAGAACGGCAATCTCATAACCCACCACATGCTTGGACGTGATTCCAACCATTGCATTTTCCAGTGCCGTGAAGTCCAGAGCCAGTCCAACCCAGAAGAAACCGACCATTAATAGGCCAACTCCACCCAGTGATAGGAAAATACTCTTGTTAAAACTGTGCACGGACAGGATGCGCAGATGCAATACCATGAGGTTAGTTTGCTCTCCCCGTATATGGCAAGAGCCAATCTTACCTTTACCAGAACCGGCTAACTAGTTGGATAGTCCGCGTAAGTAATGCCACACCGAATCGAATTGACGACGGGCATCACCTTCGAGCAAATCAATGAGACCCGTACGACCCTCCTCGTCTGCAAACTTTGGCATGATGGTATTCGGAGTAATCCGATAAGGATTCATCATCCAGCGCACATAATGATCATAACGCATCCGCGATCGAGATAAAATAAGGTTCACGCCTTGCCCTTCGAAGACCGCCGTGGGCTTTTGTTCACCTACGCCGTGACAGGTTATGCACAACATACTAACAATCTTCCCGCCGACTTGCTTCAGCTGCTTTTCATCATGGGGATTTGGCTCATCCTCCATCGCCGAAAAGACTCCACATGAGCTGGAAAGTCCTGATGCAAAGGAATTTGCACGAATTGCAAAGCTTGGCATGCGGGCTTTCATCCATGGCCGAGGTTTTTCCGCCACTTTCCCCGCCCAAAAGGCAGCGAGCCAGTTTTCTCTAAGTTTTTCACCGGCAAAAGACAGGTCGGGCGGAGCTCGGCTGGCCGCGTGTGCCTGCACCAAATTACTCACAGCATCAGGAATGTCGGCATCCTTTGCCTTCAATGAGGAAACCTCATTCGAAAAGGCTTCCCATAAGCTCTCTTTTCCGTCCCGCTCATGACAAGCCACACAACGCAACTCCTCAAACTGACGGTTCGCAAATTCAGGAGGACTGTGACGCTCAAGAGACCCATCCCTATCTTGAAGAAATATAGCAATCGCTGATCGTTCCTCTTTAGATAAAGGAAATCGAGGACCTTTTGAACCTTCGCCAAGACAACCCGATCCAGTTAAAGCGCTTAATTTTTGAAGGCTCGTGGAGATCAACTTATTTTCACAAGGAAGCTCGTGACAGGCCGCACAACCACGGCTCGAAGCAAGGATCTTGCCCTTAACCGCATCACCCTTTGACGCGGTGATGGTGAGAACGGGAGAGTCAAGCTCTTGAAGAAAAACAGCAAGATTTGCCGCCTCCTCTTTGGAAAGGCGAAAGTTCGGCATGCGGATCCAAGGATAATGTTTATCGGGTTCGAGGAGAAAGGCAGCCAAGCTCCCGGGAAGGTATTTTTGCCCAACACCCACAAGGGAAATCCTACCGTTCTCAGCGATAGTATTATTTTCGCTAAGGGCATGGCATGAAATACACCCTAAATCCGCAAATAAAACGCCACCGGATTGGCTATCTCCAAGAACTACTTTTTTCTTAATATTTTCATTTTTCAGACTACCAAGAAAGGCTGCAAGATGTGAGGACTCCATGGGGGAGTGAACCATTTTGGGCATTCGCGCAGAATGACGTATTGATTGCGGATCGAGAATCCACTTTTCCATCCAAGCCTGATTTAGTCGAGAGCCCACTCCGATGAGGGAGGGCCCCATGGCAAGAACTTCGGGCATTGCCGTTTTCTGATTAAAAGCTTCGTCGGGCAAATGACAACGAAGACATCCGCGAGAAGCAGCGAGAAAGCGACCTTGCCTTAAAAGGGTAGGTTTTTCTAGAAATTCAGCTGTCTTACCGGTTGAAAAATGGGCCAGTGACCTTGGAGGGATCGACTCTCGGGCAAAATCACGTCCCTTCCAGAAAAGGCGGAAACGCCCCAAACCTGAATCTGCACTCGAGTAACGAAGCTCAAAAGGATGCTCTCCTCCATTCAGCCGCAAACGCTGCGACTCCACGGTCGAAAGGTCTTCCCCCTCCGACTCGAGTACCTTTTCGCCATCTAAGAGAAGAGAGGCTTTGCCAAATCCCTCAAATGAAAAGTTAATGCGCTCGCGTTTCTCCAACAAAATAACACCGTGCCAAACCGATTCAAATGGACCTGCATCAACAAAAGCCGAAGGGGGTTCATTTTTATCGACTCGAAGCGCCACACGGCGTTCTAGACGGTAGTCGATAGATTTAGAAGCTTTGCCACGAATTTCTAGAACTACCCCGGGGAGGACAGATGTATCAGCATGGAGAAAATTGGCCGCGACAAGGATCGTCGCCCAAAAAAGGGGTGGACGAAGCATACTGCTCTAAACGTTAACGAGCTTCCCGGTACTGTCTCCGAGCGCATCTGCGTCGACACCCATCCGCTCGAGTAGAGATAGATAAAGATTGGCCAGGGGTTCGCCCTTGAAATCATGGCGACGACCGGCACTCAATCCGGCAGCTCGGCCACCTGCGAGGAGAATGGGAAGTTTTTCGTGACCATGACGATTGCCGTCACTTATACCGCCGCCATAAACAATCATGCAGTGATCCAGCATAGACGAACCGTCGACTTCTCGAACGCTTTTGATTTTCTTTAGGAAATAAGCAAATTGGTCGGCGTAGAAACGATCAATTTTGGCCAACTTGGATACCTTTCCCTTGTCGTCGCGGTGATGAGACAGAGAGTGATGACCTTCGGGGACGCCTATGTCGGGGAAGCTGCGATTACTTCCATCGTGGGCAAGAAGGAAGGTGGCAACTCGCGTTGCATCTGTCTGAAAGGCCAAGGCCATGAGGTCAAACTGCACACGCAAGTGCTCGCCGTAGTCGCTAGGAATCCCTTCGGGTTTCGGATAGGTCGGTTTTTTGGAATCCAACTGTTCGGTTTTTTCGATTCGCTGCTCCAATTCGCGTACGCTCGTAAGGTACTCATCGAGCTTGGAGCGATCGGTACGCCCAAGATCACGCTGCAGGCTCTTGGCATCTTCAAGGACGAAGTCGAGGAGGCTTTTTTCATGACGTAGACGCCGAGTCCGACTTTCAGCCTGCTCTTTGTTAAGCCCGTCGGAAAAGAGACGCTCGAAGACCGATCGGGGATTAGCTTCGGGCGGCATAGGCAGGGACTCCGTCTTCCATGCAAGGTTATATTGATAGGCACAACTGTAACCAGAATCGCAACCGCCTGACAGGCGAGCGCGATCCGTACTCAACTCCAGAGAAGGCAATTTGGTTTCCTTGCCGACATGCTCGGCGGCCAATTGGTCCACAGACACTCCGATGCGAATATCCGACCCAGCCGTCTTGCGAGCCTGACATCCCGTCAGAAAAGTGGCGTTGGCTCGAGCATGATCCCCGCCACCATCTCCGTTTGCATTGGCTTTCTTGTGATCCAATCCTTCCAAGGCTTGGATATCACTTTTAAACGGTTCGAGGGACCGAAGTGATGGGGATAGATTGTATTTGCGGCCTTCGCCAGTTGTTCGCCACTGGGGAAGAATTACGCCATTGGGTATGTAGGCAAAGCCCATCCGCAAGGGAATGGATTTTGATTTCCCGGCTTTCGCTGCCATCGCTTCCAATGGCGGCAACGCCAAGGCCGCGCCTAAGCCGTGCAGGAAGGTCCGTCGTGATAAGGTGAAATTCTTCACTGAAAAAGTAAATTCCAATATAGCCCGAACCTACATCGCGGGCAAGGTCAATGGACGTTTCGTTGGAAGGTTTATTCCGTAGGGAAGTCGCCCCTGCGCTTCTGGAAAGGAACGCTTTCGACAAGATAAAGGATGAGATCGGAAAAACGGTAACCGCTTTCGCTCATCCGTTGAGCAATCTTGTCAAGCTCGGGTCTATCATGGTATTCGATACCGCGTCCGAGAGCGTAAGTCAGTAGCTTTTCGGTCAAGCAACGGACAAAGGCTTCCTTTCGGCCATGGACTATGAACCGCTGAAGTTCGAGAGCTCCGGTAAAGGTTTCTCCGGTCGACAACTTCCCTGCGGAATCTATTGGCTTGCCGGCATCCAGCAAACGCCAACGCCCTATCGCATCGTAGTTCTCCAAGGAAAATCCAATTGCATCCAT
>CAWVZQ010000260.1:0-4536 GCA_963934405.1 uncultured Opitutales bacterium
ACCAGCATGCTTATTGCAGTGGCAAATAGGATAGGGAGTCTTGCGTTCATGACTTGAGGTGGGTTGGGAGAGTTATAAAAAAGCTGAGTTTCTTTTTCTTTTTCTTGCCTAAAGCCTATGTTCTGGGACATTTGCAACTTCTAAACATCTCCATCCACCAAACACATATTCAAAAGGAACGCTAGTAAATCATGAAGACTACCCATTTTTCTTACCTTTTCCCCTTCCTGTTCTCAGTAGCCATTTTAGCTTTCGTACCCGCTTTCGGAAAGAAGAGCCAAGGCGGCAAAAGCCTCTTTGACGGCAAGACCCTCAAAGGTTGGAACGGAGACCCTAAATTCTGGAAGGCCGCCGATGGGGCGATTGTGGGACAGACCACCAAGGAGACTCCGACCAAGGGGAACACGTTCATTATATGGGAAGATGGTAAGTTAACCGACTTTGACCTTACCTTGGAATTCAAGATCGAGGGTGGCAACAGTGGTATTCAATACCGCAGTTTCGTTAAGCCCGGGAAGCATGACGGCTGGCGCATTGGTGGTTATCAAGCCGATTTCGAGGCTGGCGAACGTTATTCCGGTATTTGCTATGGCGAAGGTTTTCGCGGAATTCTTTCTGACCGTGGTTTCCACACGACCCTCACTATTGATGATAACGGTAAGTTGAAGAAAAATGCCAAAAAATTCGGTGATTCCAAAGAAATCGGGAAAGCTGTTAAGAAAGGTGATTGGAACACTTACCGCATTACTGCCAAGGGATTCCATTTTACGCACTATATCAACGATGTGAAAACCACTGAACTTACTGACAACGATGGGAAGACTCGTCGGGCTGATGGAGTGCTGGCCCTGCAGTTGCACGCCGGTCCGCCGATGAAGGTGTCCTTCCGAAAGATCCATCTGAAGTAAGAGCATACAAGCCTTTCGGCACGATGTCGTACCAGAAGGTCTCCTGCAGAAGATAGACTTCTTTATTTGGACAGGATGCCGTAGAGGAAGTAAGCTGATAGAAGCAGACTCGATATAACGAGAATACCTTTTAGGATGGCTAATAGGGTATTGTGCCAGTCCGAGGGAGTAGGGTCATAGCTCGCATCTGCCACATCAGAAGACAATGGGATGGGTTTCTGTTTCATGGGAATCTTGCTTGTTTCAAATTACAATCGTAAAGTTATTAGTGAAATTGCAAATTGTTGAGGTCTTTTTTTGCCATTTCTTCCTTGTCCATGAACCAATCGAATTGATTAAAAGTAAATCTTACCATAGTGATTAACGGAATGTAAATTCTCTCCATGGCTGTGCCTCAGTCAATGTTTATTTGCCAATTCTGTAAAATTTTTGCACGAAAAGCACATCCATCTTGTATTCTCATAGCCTTGTAATATGAAAGATAAAATTGTTTTGGCTGGCGGAACGGGGTTTCTGGGAAAAGCCTTGGCCCGGTTTTTTGCTGAAAAGGAATATGAAGTTGTCGTGCTTGGCAGAAGCAACGAATTACCAGCGGATTTCCCTGAAGCCCGACTTGTAACTTGGGATGCTCGAACCATAGGATCTTGGATGAAGGAATTGGAGGGAGCAAAAGCCTTAGTGAATCTTTGTGGCCGTTCGGTGGATTGTCGTTACAACGAAAGTAACCGCAGGTTAATTCTTGATTCCCGTGTCAAGGCGACGAGAGTTCTTGGTGATGCAGTCTCTCGAGCGACGAGTCCGCCTAAAGTCTGGCTTAACGCCGGCACGGCGACTATTTACGAAGATCGTCGAGGCGAGTTGGCGCCCCACGATGAATTTAGTGAGGATTTGGGCCACGGTTTTTCGGTGGAAGTGGCCAGGGCATGGGAGGAAGCTTTTTTCGAAACTCAGGTTAACAATGTGCGAAAGGTGGCTATGCGCATCAGCATCGTGCTGGGTGAAAGCGGCGGAGCTTTCCCCGTGATGCGCCGGTTCGCACAACTCGGTTTGGGTGGAAGACAAGGACCCGGTTCGCAATGGATGAGTTGGTTGCACCTTGACGACTGGGTCGGCATTGTCGACTGGCTGGTGTCGTGTGACGGGGTTTCCGGGGTGGTGAACTTGGCGGCGCCCAATCCGGTTTCCAACGCTGCGTTTATGAGCCAAATGCGTTCCGCATTCGCACCTTTGGGCATCGGTTTGCCAGCTCCAACTTTTGCCGTTCGATTTGGTGCCGTCTTCCTCCGTACGGCTCCCGAGCTGGTTCTCAAGAGCCGTAAAGTGGTCTCAAGGGTCTTGCGGGACGAGGGTTATGTGTTTCGTTTTCCTGTATTGGAAGAAGCCATCTCCGATTTGTCTGAATAAATGGCCAGAATATTGAAATTGCCCTAAATCAATTGGCTTATTGGCGAGGCTCCATGGATGACTCGTGACACTTCTTCCGGAATTCCCGGTGTGGCTCGAACCACTCCAACGTCTAGAATGGTTTCCATTATGGTGGCGTAGAGGTTCGGGATTGTGACCCGGTCGGAGGCGGGTTCGCCGCCGTCCTTTGTGGAAGATCCCACAACTTGCCCCATGTTCAGTCCTCCGCCGTAAAGCAACAAAGGAGCCGAACCTCCCCAGTGGTCGCGACCGCCTTTTCCATTGATCTTTGGTGAACGACCCATTTCGCCACAGCATACCAGCAGGATCTTTTCCTGCAGTCCGCGAGCCTCGACGTCCTCGATGAATGCGCTTACCGCATGATCGAAGGGACGACCGACGTATTCCATACCCTCGGTCATAGTGGCGTTGTTGTTGTCGGCATGCATGTCCCAGACGAAGTCGGTGCTTACGGTGATGAAGCCTGCCCCGCGTTCGGCCAACCTTCGGGCCAGCAGGAGGAGTTTACCAAGGTTCTTTACGTGATTGGCATAACGCTGATGGTTGTTCCATCGCTTGCTTATGCGGCTTACGTCGATCAACTTCGAAGTGTCGTAAGCATCTATGACGCTGGCTTCCTCAATGGTAATGTCGAAGGCATCGGAAATGCCGCCAGTCAAGGTTTCCAACGCTTGAGATTGGAATTTATCCAACCCCCCCGTAACTTTTCCGGATTCCACGGTGCGCCGAAATTGATTCAGGCTGGTCAGCAAAGTACGCCTGTCACCCAGTCGATCGGGGTCGATCGTTAATTGCATGTCGCGCCTCAGATCGCTTTTGCCACTGGGTTGGAATGGTTCGTAAGCGGGACCCAAGGGGCCCGTGACGTCGAATTTACCCAATTTCATTATTGGGTCCGTAGCTCCTGCATCCACTGCCTGCGGATGCAACCATACGTTTCGTGGCATACCGAATTGAGGGTGGCTTGCACCGGCAACTTTTGCGTAATGGGCTCCGATCTGAGCACCCGAAGAATATTCCTTACTGACGATGGGCTTGGAATCGTGAGCTGCGCTTTGAGTGGTGAATGAGCGAACGATGGAAAATTTGTCGTTCAGTTTGGCTAACTTTTCGAAGGTTGGCCCGAAAGTGATGCCGGGAATCTTCGTCTTGATTTCGCCCGTGGCGCTATGGATGTTGGATGGCGCATCCATCTTTGGGTCGAATGTTTCGAACTGGCTTGGTCCCCCGTGCATGAAGAGGAAGATGACCGTCTTGTCCTTGGCTATGCCCCCCACAGTTTTCAATGCCTCCTCTGCTCGCAGGAAGTCGGGTAGGCTTAATCCGCCCAAGCCCAAGCTTCCCACCCTCAGGAAATCGCGCCTACCTAAGTAACTGTCGGTGAATTTGGGCATCAGTAAATAACTCTGCTCATTATTATGCGCATTAGGCTTATAAATCAAAGGTTTTGATAGTTGCTCAGGCATTTTTCCTATTCAACCTATTCTTTGATCATTAGAACAAATTGATAATATCCGCCATACGGCTACCCTCTAGGAGTTGAAGGCCGAACTGTAGAGAATTTAAGAGTGGTGCCGTCGAGACCGAGGAAAAGGGCTAGGGCTTCAAGGAATCACTTCATCCTTCCCGTCACTTCCACATCTTCAAATCTAACAAGCCCCATCCTCAATTCGAGGTGGAGCGGTTAGGGTAGACCAACCACCTTAGGCCGAGCGGGCTTGTTCCTCTCCTTCGTCGGGAGAGTCTTCTGGTTCCTCAAGGACGTTTGGGAGTGGAGCCGATTCGAGAACACCTTCCTCGAGGGCAGCTTGGAAGGTGGCGGGGATTTCTTTTTTTGAGGCGATGCCTAGTTTCTTGAGCTCCTCGGTTCGGCGAAGAATGTTTCCTTTCCCCTCGGATAGTTTGTTGAGGGCTGCCTCGTGGGCACCGGAGGCTTTGGCGAGTGCCTTTCCGACCTCTTCGACGTCCTTCAGAAAATTAGCGAACTTATCGTAGAGAGCACCCGCTTTCTCGGCAATTTTCTTGGCGTTCAAGTTTTGTTTTTCCAGTCGCCAAACATTGGCAACTGTCCGAATGGTGGCCATGAGGGTGCTAGTGGTAACAGGGACGATTCCTTTTCGAAACGCGTATTCGTAGAGCTCGGAGTCAGCTCTTATCGCAGTCCCGAAGGCGGGTTCGATGGGGAAGAACATGAGAACGTAGT
>CAWVZQ010000261.1:0-4531 GCA_963934405.1 uncultured Opitutales bacterium
TCCGTTCTTGGAATGCTTTGGCTTTATGGTGAAACACAAGATGCGGATAGGCTGATCAAACACTCAGAAGGTACCTTCTGGTACGTTATTCCGTCCTTGCCGATGTTTCTGTTCCTTCCGTGGCTAATGCGGAAGGGAGTAGGGTTTTACGGGGCCCTCGGGGCCGGTTTAGTCCTGACCCTCGCCCTTTATCTTTTGACGGCCAAGTTCATGTCCCGGTTCGGTATGAACCTCTAATCAATCGTCGAACCACTCGTCTTCTTCGTCGAAGGTGGGTATGGGAACGTTGATGATCTTCAGATTGCCTACCGCTCGGTGTCGGCATTCCGGCTTAATGAGGACAGCCGATCCGGGGCTTACGGGAACGGATTCTCCGTCTAGTTCGAAGCTTCCTTCGCCCTCCAGCACATAGTATATTTCAGTCATTTTCTTGTGGTAGTGAACGCGACTCTTCTGGGAAATCTCCACGACGTGCATAGAGGCTACGGAATTGTCGGGTGCTACGAATGCTCGTTTGGAAGTGCCGCAAGGGCAGGGTGTACCTTTGATCGAAGCGAAGTCGGCAAGCCGGTAATTCTTTTCTTTGCTCATGAATGCTATTTCCTCTCTTAGGTCCTTCTCTGCGAGACTTTTCTTGCTTTTGACTTCAGGTCTTTGCGTGAAGAGGCTAGTCTTGCCTTTATGAAACCTTTGTTTGTTGCGGCTGGATTATTGGGAGCTTCGGGTGTGCTTTTGGGAGCGCTTGCCGCTCATTGGTTGCGTGAGGTGTTCGAGACCGACCCCAGAAAGGGAGAAGCTTTTGGCACTGCCGTGGATTATCACTTGCTGCATGCGGTGGGACTGTTGGCACTTTCCGTTGCTGTCGGAAGTAAGAACGAAGTTTTTGCCAGACGGAGCAGAAAGGCGGGGTGGATCATGGTGATTGGAATCTGCCTGTTTTGCGGTACCATCTACGCATGGGCATTGGGCGGACCGAAGTGGCTGGTGCATGTTACGCCTCTGGGTGGAGTAACCTTGGTGGTGTCATGGATAATGGTGGCTTGGGCTGGACTCGCATTGACTAGGCGAGGGAACTCTGTTTAGCTCATCTTATGACTAACAAAATTTTGATTACCTCGATATGGGCAGCCAGCGTGGCTCTCGCCTATTGGCTAGGACTTGAAGGTGGAAGCGAGTTCACCGCCTCCAATGAGAAGGCGAAGGGTGGCGGAGAAATGGCCAGTGGGCCTCTTTTAACTGTGAAAAACACACCCAAGTCGCCGTCTCCGACAGGGTCGGATGTTGGTAAGATTAGCTCTCGAAACGAAGAAGTCTCCAACGCACTGGCGTCAAGCCATGCGACGGTCGAAGAGCGACCTGAGGTCGATTCCCAGTCGGAGCAAAAGTCTTTGCTCAGGCGTCTCCGGTCTGGCAATCCCGTTGAGCGTCTAGCTGCATTCACCGAGGTTCTCAATGATCCGACTTCGGCCAACTTGTCGTCCGCAATAGACGCCTACAAGACTTTGCCCGAAGGTCATACTCGTTTCAGTGAACTGCGTTTGCTCACTTATGCGTGGTCTCAGGTGGATCCTGCGGGAGCCTTGGAGTGGGTCGGGAGCTTGTCGCGTTTTGAAAAGCATATTGGCTCCGGTTCCGTTCTTGATGCATGGTCCCGAAACGATCCCAATGCGGCTATCGAATGGGCGAAGAGTAATTTCGAAGGAGACGACAACCCTTACTTTGCCGGTATTATTAGTGGAATGGCGGAAAAGGATTTTACCGGAGCAACTCAATTGATGGAATCCATGCCCTATGGCCGCAATCGCGGAAGAGCCGCATCCATGATGCTGGAAAAAGCTTGGAACAAGGGAGAAGATGCGGCCGTCAACTGGGCGAACGAACTGGAATCCGATAGCTTGAAGGGGTTTGCCGTCGGCCGATTGGCCGAAAAGATTGCTCGCGAGGATCTAGATCGAGCTGCTGGTTGGGCAGGCCAGATGGAGGAGGGGGAAATAAAGCGTCGGGCAGTGGAGTCTGTCGCGGATCATTGGGCGGAGAAGGATCCGGCTGCCGCGGCCAAGTGGGTAGAGGGATTGCCTGAGGGAGCTAGTCGTTCGGAAGGGATGCAGGAGGTTGTTCGCGAGTGGGCTCGCAAGGATCCCACCGCTACCGCCGAGTGGTTGAACAAGTATCCCGCCAGCGCCGGCATGGATAAGCCCGTGGAGGCCTTTGTGCGAACCGTGGCTCAGAAAGACCCTCAAAATGCATTGACTTGGGCGGAGTCCATTTCGGATGAAAAAAGGCGTAACGAGGTGGTCAAAGACGTGAATCGCGTGATTGAACGCCAGCAGGCTGCTGCCGCCGCAGGAGAGGAACCTCGCCCCGACGACCGTGGACATGGCGGACGTGGTCGGCCTCCTTTTGGTTCTCCTCGCTGAGTAATCTCTGCGGACGAAGCCCGTTCTGGTTTCGGCGTTGCAAATACGCCTGAGACCGGCATTTCACATCCTTCATGTTCGTAGGCGAAAACCTGTTTTGAAATTGCCGCATTCATGAAGTTCGAATTTACGGAGAAAGAGTACCGCACTCTGGTCGACGTCCTCACGTTTTCGGGTATGATTTTAGATGCTTATGGCCGGGGTGAAGACAAATCCAGAAAAGGCTACTTCGAGCTGGAGCAAAAGATTTACTCATATTTCGAGGACGTGGGATCTCGGGATTTGATTATGCGTGATCCCTCGACTGGTCAGTACGTTCGGAAATGGTCTAGTGATCGCAGCGAAACCATCGTAAAGATCCTCGACGAATACGTGGACTCCTCCTTTTGGGAAGAACTTATTATTCGCATGGCGGAAAGAGATATGTTGGCCGACCTCGAACTTCAGGGCAAAGATCAATCCAAAATGACACTCGAAGAGCGTGAAACCTTGCTGCGGGAATACGGGGATCGTTACGAGGGAGAATTTCGCTCCAATGGTCTTCAGAGCGTAGTTTTGAGAAGCGAATCTTCGGAAGGCACCAATTAATCAACCTTCCTCGAATGAACGCTTCGAATAAGATTTTGCTTCGCTCTAGCGGTCTTTCGGTGGAGCGAGACGGTTTGATCCTCCGCGACGTCGATTGGACGGTTCGGGAAGGAGAACACTGGGTTATCCTGGGTGCGAATGGATCCGGCAAGAGCACCCTACTGAATGTCTTCAACGCTTTCATGGCTCCAACAACGGGCTGGCTTTTCGCCTTTGGTCGCGAATACGGCGAGGACGATTGGAACGAGGTCAAGGCGGGCATCGGATATGTCGGAAGCGAGGTCAACCGGATGATCGAGCACGGGGAGTCAGCTCTCGACGTCGTCGTCAGCGGAGCTCGGGCGATGATCAATTTCTGGGGAGACGTCGAGCCCAAGGAGCAACGAGCGGCCTCTCGCATCCTTCGCCAAATCGGTTGCAGTCATCTTCGGAAACGATACTGGCGACAGTTTTCTCAAGGCGAACGCCAAAA
This sequence comes from uncultured Opitutales bacterium, assembly GCA_963934405.1. Taxonomy (GTDB): domain Bacteria; phylum Verrucomicrobiota; class Verrucomicrobiia; order Opitutales; family Seribacteraceae. Next base: position 3,478 of record CAWVZQ010000261.1, read on the forward strand.
ACTTCTTTTCGGTCGTGCTCTCATGGCCAAGCCAAAGGCGCTGTTTCTCGACGAGCCTTGCGCCGGGCTCGATCCGGTGGCTCGAGCAAGCTACCTTGCCTTTATGGAAACTAACGCGGCAAAGCCTAAAGGCCCTGCTCTTATTCTCGTGACTCATCACATCGAGGAGATCACTCCGGGCTTCACTCACGCCTTGCTTTTGCGCGAAGGGTCTGTCGTGGCTTCCGGTCCGAAAGGAGAAATTCTAACTTCCGCCAACCTTTCCGCAACTTTTGACACCTCTGTTCGTTTGCGCCGAAAGAACGATTGGTATTCGATGACTCTCGTAAAGTAGCGCTTTTTTTGAAAGGTGATTCATCGAGTGTAGAGTCATGATTATGATATCTGTTTTCTTTTCCATTGGACTCATCTTCCGGTATTCATAAGATTTATAATCGTGTTTCCTTTTTGTTTGAGAAAGTTCTTTTTGATATTTGGCTTTGCCGCCACTGTTTTTGGCGTGGATTTCAATCGTGAGGTTCGCCCCATCCTGTCGGAGCATTGCTTCCAGTGCCACGGGTTGGATCAACAAAAGAGCAAGCTGCGGCTTGACTTCGAGGAGTTCGCCCACAAGGGCGGCAAATCCGGTTTGGCGGCTGTGAATCCAGGCAAACCCGCTCAAAGTGAAATTATCAACCGCGTGACCGATCGCGGCGAGGCCCGCATGCCGCCAAAAGGCAAGGGGCTTTCCCAGGTGCAAGTGGATACCTTGCGTCGCTGGATAGGGGAGGGCGGAAAATATGACAAGCACTGGGCCTACGTGGCCCCGAAGCGGCCCGACTTGCCAGTGGTGAAGGCTACCAAGCAAATCGCCAACCCCATCGATCGCTTTACTTTACGCCGCCTCGAGGAGCGTGGGCTGACCTTTTCCGAACCCGCCGACAAGGCCCGCTGGTTGCGCCGCGTGAGCCTCGACCTGCTCGGCTTGCCGCCCACGGTGGAGCAACTGGATACTTTTCTGGGCGACGATTCGGAAAACGCCCGCGAAAAGGTGGTGGACGCCTTGCAAAAGTCG
>CAWVZQ010000262.1:0-4507 GCA_963934405.1 uncultured Opitutales bacterium
TCCTCGTGGAGGAAGGGGTCTACAGCCGTCATCAACTGGTCGTGAAAAATTTCGAACTTGTCACTGCCGAGAAGAGCCAGAGCATGTAACTGGTCGGCCTTTGCATGGTTGTCCGTTTCTTTGGTAAACGCCATGACGATAGCCGACTCAGCGCCATCGGGAGCGAGACGTCCCAGACTCTCGGCAGACGCCCTCCGCACTCGCCAGTCCTCGTGGGTCAATAGGCGCGGAAGTTTCCCCGCGAGTTTCCAATCGGGAAAGAAACCGGCACGCCAAACAGCAACTGCAACAGTCTCGGGATCATCGGAATCGAGTTCGGTCTCGGTTTGCTCCCTCAGCTTGTCCAACCGATCGTCGGGCGGCGCGGGCTTGGAACGAACAAAGTAAAGCTGGCCGATCTCGTTCCAACCGGAAAAAAAGGAAGGAAGCCGGGGCACGCGAAAGAGTACCGCCCCATCGGCATGAGTAAAGGGGATGCCTACGAGGTCACCGTCTTCATCAAAGGTTTGCACGGAAATCGGCTTGGCCGGAGAACGAAGCCGAACTTCAAGATTTTCGAGTTCGTCGGCCCGCATATTGGCAAGGACGATCACGTCGCCGCCGGGGGACGAGAGAGCATGGGCGAGGACAATGGGTTCGGAAACCGTGAGCTCGCGGACCACCTTTCGTTGATGGAGAGATCGCGTGAGAAAGGCTCGCGGGTAATCGGGCCAGATGGTCCGCATTCCACCGAGGCGGATCGCTTTTCTCGTATAATCGAGACCGGCTCGATGACCCAAATAAACCACGCGTCCGTCCTGAAAATCCTTTTCAAGCCATGCGCCGGGCCCGTCCTCGTACTTGGCGAGAACTTTAGCCCCGGACCAGGCCAGATCGGCGAGAGGCTTTGCCTGCTCGATCCGGTGGGCGGGCAGAAGCGAAGCAACGTCATCCGAAGGCAGTAGAAAACGCTTCCTGGACTTATCACCAAAGCTTCGATTAAGCCCGAAATTTTCGGCAAGGAAATCCCGAGAGGCATCGTACTCGTCGCGTAGGAAGGAATCGGCGCAAGTCCAGAGAATACCTCCTCGCTTTGTCCATGACAGGATGCGATCTGTCGCCGCCTGCGACACATGGGTTTCTAAAACGTAAAGGGCGTCGTAATGTTCAAGGTCGCCTGCCGCCACTTGCTCCTCGGTCACGAGCTCGGGCTGAAAGTACTCGTGTGACAACCCGAGGAAAGAGGCACGCTTGTCGGGAAAAGTGGCGGCGGGATTCCAGTACTCGGTGGAACGAGAGTAGAGCATGGCTACGCGGGACGGGCGGAGAATGCCTTCCCCGACGAGGTCGTCCGCTTGGGACAGTCGATTGTTGAGAAGATGGGCAGCGCGATGCGAGCCTGAGGATTCCGACCACATACCCTCGGTGGCGGCATAGTAAGGACCGTAGTTGTAAAAGCTGATGAGCTTGCAGTTGTTTCCGAGCTGGGCGTAGGAACGGAGAACATCCGGCCATACGCAGTGCATCATGGGAAAGTTCACGGGGGTCCCCCCCCTTCGGCGAGCACCGGAATTGAAAGGCGCCACCGAAAAGGCAACCGCTTGATGACTGTCCCAGCGCCAGCTGCCCGTACTCATCCAGTCGCTCACGCCCGGCGTGACGTCGGGATAGCTCGCCAGCTCGAACATATCCAAAGGCATGCGGCTCGGGAAGTACAGGGAATGCCCGCTGAGGGCGACGAAGCGACGAAGGTCGGGATTGGGAGACACCTTGCCGATGGCTTCGCAGGCCAAAGCGAACATGCGAGGCGTGCGCCATGCGGAATACCGACGCGACCAGTAGTAGAGACGCTTCTCCTCGGGCGTCTCGGCTAGCCGGGCAAGGGTGAGAGGGGAAACCTCGTCAAGGGACTCGGCTCCGAACAGGGACGGCTTCACCTTTCGCTCAGCCAGCCATTTTCGGAAACCGTTTCGAGCCTCCTCCGAGCCTCCTTCGATCAACCAGTTCGTTTCAATAGAGGCTCGCAAATCCAGGGGTTTGTCCTTCTTCGGATCGGGTACGGGTTCCTCCAGCAAAAGATCGTCGGCGACGTCGGCGAGAACGTCCTTGCGGGCAGGTCCATCCGCGGACAGGACAGGGCGTAAACGCTCTTCCTTCTTGATCGGGCGCAAGGCCAGGGACAGGAAGCTCTTGCGCGGCCCGCTTATGGAAAAACCACCCGACACGGGTAAGTCCTTCAAGGTACCGATCGACTTTTCGTCCAAGTACATGGCGGCCTCGGAACCATCATGGATGAGACGAAACAGACGAGGCTTGTCGGAAAGGTTCGCCACGTTACGCACATAGCGCGAGCCACCGGTTCCAATCTTGCCACCGGCGACGTTTTCGGGAGCGTCCCGGCGCAGTTTGCCCACCGTCCAGAAAAAACCGACCTTGGGGTCTTTATCGGAGAGTCCTGCTTGAAAAGTCAGTTTCCCTTCGGAAGCCGCGATGCGCGCCTCGAGAACGTATTCCAAGTAATCACTTCTTTTCGTACGGAGTATGCCCTCGCCGGATTCATCGACGAATATGACGATGCCGTCCTTCCCTTTCCGAAAGCGAAAGGCGGGCGTGCTCAATTCCTCGGTTCGGATTTCGCCGGGTTCGTCCGCCACTTGGTATACGGTGGTGAAGACGTCGGGAGCCGTGGCGCTCCGGGACAGCGCCGAAGGCACCCTTGCCTTGTAGTGGGCATCGTAGCGTTCACGGGCGGCGTCCACGTCGTGAGGAAGAAAAGTGGGCGGCCAGTACTGGGCTCCCGTATTTGTCCAACCGTAAAGCCGTGCGGACTTAATGGAATCGCGGGTATCGACGGCATTGAATCCGAGAAGGCGGAGAGTCTTCTTCATGTAGTCGCCGGCAGGTCCGATGGCCCTAGACCATGCGGGGGTGGTGAGCATGGGAGGACGCATGAGCGGGAACAGCCTTTCTCCGGTCGCCTCGAGAGCTCGGCGATAATTTCTGCGGGCATGGTCGCGCAAGGTCTCAATCCGCAAAAGGTCGGTGGATAGGGAATATTTTTTCCCGTCGGGAACGTCCCAGGAAATTTTTCTTACTATGCGAAGGGCAAGGGGCTCGGGAGGGGGGGCTTCCTTCTTGGGAACTCGGCCCGAAAGATCGTCCAGCAAATCCTTCCCCGAAGGGCCGAGTCCATCCGGGGGGAATTCACGGTTAGTAATTGTTACCGGCGGGGGCTTCCCAACGGCAAACTCGGTGGAACCCTCGGCATGACCGGACACCTGCAAGTTCATGGAAACCTGAGCCGTGCCGAACCGCGAGAAGTTCTCCACGTCCTGGAGACGATACCAAGGCGTCGGGCCGATCTTGGTGAAGTCATGTGATTTTACAGAGACCGCCTTTTCGCCGAAATTTGTCGAGGCCCCCCATGGACCATGGTGCAACTGAAAGGAAGCTCGGAGATTCAGCTTTCCGCTAGCAGGTAGAGAATCGATGTGAAAGCGAACATAGGTCGAGTTCGGCTTTTCCACCTTGTCGGCCGATCGAAGGCCGAGGGTGAAAAGAAAAGAAAAAGCAACGGCAATCGATGCCTTCACTCGGCAGCTCTCCCACCCTTCCGGCAACCGGAGCAAACGCCGAACACTTCCAGAACGTGCGACACCTCGACAAAGCCTCTTTCCTCGGCAAGTTGCACAAGGTCGGCGTCGACGCAAACGTCGATGCGTTCCGTCCGTCCGCAGGAGCGACAGGTGAGGTGATGGTGGTGATCCGCCCCATGGGCGAGGCAGTACACCTTGGTCCCGTTCTCACGCACACCGCGCTGCACGGCGCCGGCCCTCTCGAACGATTCCAGACATCGATACACCGTGACGACGTCGCAAGTCTCGGGGTCAAGAGCCTCGAAGGTTTCCTCGGCGGAAAGAGTGCCGTCGGCTTTCGCCAAAACGCGCAGGATGGATCGCCTTTGCTCGGTGATGCGCAAACCCGCCGTTCGCAAAGTGGCTACGGCCTCATCGAAAAGATGCGTATGGGAGCACTCGGTCACGAAAGCAATTTGACCAATTGGAACGGTTGTGAGAAAGGTATCACGGGATGCATGGATGGAAGCTAAATGAAGAGTGACTCGGCGCAAGCGCGTTTCGCGAAAATTCTCGGGAAGGGTCCGAGGTGGTCTCGCCGTTCCTTCGGACAAATGGCAATCGCACTCGCGGCGGGTTTGCCCGGTCTCGCCACGGCCAACCAGTTGACGGGAAGGAAGTACTTGGTCAAGCCGGGCGACACCCTCAGCCACCTTGCCTTACGGTTTCAGACTACCATAAAGGGCATCCAGAAAGCCAACGGACTGAAGGGGGATCTCATACGCATCGGGCAAACACTCGTAATTCCCATTCGCCTTCCGAAATTCAAGCATATCGCCAAAGCGGTGAAACTTACCCAATCGATCGTCCTCGAGGCCAAGAGGTGGAAATGGATAGTGGCCCACCACAGCGGCATCGAGGCTGGCAATGCCAGAGCCTACGAATACTACCAT
>CAWVZQ010000263.1:0-4506 GCA_963934405.1 uncultured Opitutales bacterium
CCAAGCCGTAAGCCCCGACGAACCATACGCCATCGGCTTGCGCCTAGGAGCGGACGCCGCAAACGAGCTTTCCGACGGGGAGAACTTGTTGAAATTCCGCAAGTGGCTAGAAGCCAAAAATTGCTACGTATTCACCATCAACGGATTTCCCTACGGAAACTTTCATGGAGCAAGGGTAAAGGAACAAGTCTACCGACCCGACTGGACCTCCCCCAAGCGCCTAGAATACACCAACTTACTCTTCGACCTGCTGGTCGAGATTTCGGAGGAGGGCGCCGAAGGAAGCGTGAGCACCTTGCCGGGATCCTTCAAGGAATTCATCCCCTCGGACGAAATTCCCGCCGTCATGCTCGATCACCTCGCGGCATGCGCTCAACACATTGAGAAAGCAGCCGGGGCAAAGAATCTCGATCTTCACCTCGGTTTGGAACCGGAACCACTCGGACTCTTCGAGACAAGCAAGGAAACCGTGGCCTTTTTCGAAAAGCTCCAAACACGTTTCGGCTCGGACGAAGAATGGAGAAACGTTCTCGGCGTAAACTACGATACCTGCCACCTCGGAGTGGAGTACGAGGAACCCGACGACGCCCTCGATCGCCTTGCCGGCGCCGGTATCAGGATAAGCAAAATTCATCTCAGTTCCGCGCTCAAGGCCGTACCCACGACAGCCAACCTGAAACGTTTGGCGAGCTTTCAGGAAGAGGTCTACCTCCACCAAGTCGTGGAGGCGAAAGACGGCGAGGTCATCCGCCGTCACAAGGATCTCGATCTTGCACTCGATTTTGCCAAAACCAATCCAACCGACATCGGAGATGAGTGGCGCATCCACTTCCACGTACCCTTGCACACTCCTCCCGGGAATGACCTCGGCGACACCCGCGACCACGTCGAAGGGACGCTAGACTACCTCGCCAAGGCCCCCGCAGTCTGTCGTCATCTCGAGATGGAAACATACACTTGGGAGGTGCTGCCGGACAACCTACGTTCAGGCGACGTGGTCGACCAAATCATTCGCGAGTACGAGTGGACGCTTGCCGAGTTGGACAAGCGAGGATTGAAAACCGGTTGAATTCATGGCCTTCCTCCGCAACTTGCTGACTCTCGGACGCATCTCGAACCTGCCCACGGTCTGGACAAACTGCCTCGCGGCTTGGACGGTAAACGCCTTTGCCTCCCCGATCGTGCGGGAAATGCCGAACCCCATCGAAGACTTAAGCCAGCTGGCATGGGGGCAACTCGGTTGGCTTCTAATCGGGGCTAGCCTGCTTTACGTCGCGGGTTGCACCCTAAACGACGCCTTCGATCAAGGGTTCGACGAAAAGCATAACCCGCAGCGACCCATTCCGAGCGGAGAAATGAAGCCGATTTCCGTTTGGCTGGCTGGTTTTGCGGAATTGATCGCAGGATCATTGATTCTGCTCGATTTTGCCGAGGTATCCAAGGTTTGGTTGGTAGCGCTGACGGTGTCTATTCTAGCCTATGAGGCCGTCCACAAAAAATGGTCGGGGTCTGTGTGGCTCATGGGCTCTTGCCGCTTCTTTCTTTGGCTTGCCGCAGCCTCCGCAGCAAATGAGTCCCTGGCTCCGTTGACATTTGCCTGGGCGGGGGTCGTGGCCTTTTACGTGGTGGGAATTAGTCTCTTTGCCAGAGGCGAAGCAACAGGCGGGTCGGGAGAAAACCGCTTTCCCATTCCCTTGCTGTTCGGTGCTCCGCTCTTTGCCTTGGCCCTACTCGTTTATTGGAATAATTTGCCCCCGACCGCTCAGTTTGCAACCAATGTTGCGGGCCTCGTCTCGGCGTGGCTTGCCTACACTGCGGTTCAACGCATGAGGACGGGCGAAAAAGGATGCATAGGACAGGGCGTAAGCCGCTTGCTGGCTGGCATTGCCGCCTGCGACGCCACCGCTATGGGACTGGTCTCTCCCTCCCTCGCGTATGCCTGCCTTGCTTGCATAGCCATTGCCTTTTTAATGCAAAAGAAGTTTGCAGCGACCTGAGACTGCTGCCTAAATGGCAAACTTCTCCCCGATGGAAAATACTCACACTATGATTCGCCGCAACGTGCGGCTCGACCTTCAGCATTCCGTGTACTTCACGCGGGAAGCGTTCTCGACTGGCAACGAAACGCTGGCAAAAATCCTTCGACCGAATCGAGAGGGCCGCCGTTCCAAGGTCATCCTGTACGTCGACGAAGGCCTTCTCGACGGAAACCCGAATCTCCCCAAACGGATCAACCAGTACTTTCGTGCGCACGAGGAAGAAATCAATCTCGTGCACGAGCCCTTGTTCATAAAAGGGGGCGAAGCAGCCAAGAACGACTGGAGCCTCGTCGAAAAGGTCTGGAGCGACATTAACGAACATAGTATTTGCCGGCACTCTTTCGTGGTGATCATTGGTGGAGGCGCCGCTCTGGATCTCGTAGGATTTGCAGCAAGCACTGCTCATCGAGGGATTCGTCTCGTACGCCTTCCCACCACCACTCTCAGTCAGGGCGACGGCGGTATCGGCGTAAAGAACGGCGTAAATTTCTTCGGCAAGAAAAACTGGGTGGGTGCCTTTGCCGTTCCAGATGCCATCGTCAATGATGCCTCTTTCCTCCGAAGTCTTCCCGAAAATCAGAAACGGGCAGGATACGTCGAAGCGGTTAAGGTGGCTTTGATCAGAGATCGTTCCTTCTTCGAATTTATCGAGGAACGAGTGGAAGCACTGAGCCACTTCGAGGAAACCGCGATGGAGCAAGTTGTTCGCAAAAGCGCCGCCCATCACCTCGACCACATTGCGGGCTCCGGAGATCCTTTTGAAAAAGGTTCCGCCAGGCCACTCGACTTCGGTCACTGGGTTGCCCACAAGCTGGAACAAATCTCGGACTTTCGAATCGGACACGGTGAAGCGGTTGCAATCGGACTCGCGGTAGATCTCGTTTACTCGGCTCGCGTAGGCCTCGTTAAGCCTGAAACCACCGAACGAGTCCTTCGTCTATTGGAAAGATTGGGCTTCGACCTCTACGATAAATTGCTACTGGACGAAAGCAAAGATGGAGAGCGAATCATTCTGGAAGGTCTTGAAGAATTCCGTGAACACTTGGGTGGTCAACTCACCATTACCCTCATCCAAGGAATCGGTGAGGGCATCGAGGTCAATGCCATGGATCGCGAAGAAATTCTCGCATCGGTGGAAGACCTGCACAAACGCCACCTCGCCACCCCCGTCAAATAGCCAATGACGACGTCCGGGCAGGACGACAATGGTCGGGCAGCCATCATCAACGTGGTCGGGCTTACCCCCCGCCATCTGGGTGAACACACGCCCGCTCTAAGTGCATTCGCCACGAGGTCCGGGCATTCACAAACATCGATTAAACCGGTTCTGCCTGCAGTCACTTGTACGGCTCAAGCGACTTACCTTACGGGTAAGACCCCCGCTGAGCACGGGATCGTGGCGAACGGCTGGTACGATCGCTCACTCAGCGAGAACCATTTCTGGAAACAGTCGAATCATCTAGTTGAAGGAGAAAAACTTTGGGAAACGCTCAGGCACGACAAAAAGGAACTAACCTGCGCAAAGCTCTTTTGGTGGTTCAATATGTATTCATCCGCCGACTTTTCCATTACTCCGAGACCTCTTTACAGGTCCGATGGGCTCAAGACCTTCGACGTGCACGCCAATCCGCTTGGCATGCGCGACGAGATCAAAGCCGACCTCGGCGACTTCCCCTTTTCGGCCTTCTGGGGACCAAGGGCAGGCATCGCGTCCTCCAGATGGATCGCGGAGTCGGCCAAATGGACAGAGGAAAAGTATTCTCCCGATCTCTCTCTAGTCTATTTACCGCATCTCGATTACGACCTCCAACGCCTAGGTCCAAATCATCCCGGCATCCCCAAGGAACTTCGGGCTATCGACGAGGTAGCAGGTGATCTGATCGACTTTCTGGAAAAGAGAGGTGTTCGCGTGGCCATACTTTCCGAATACGGAATCACCGAAGCAAAGAAAGTAATCTACCCGAACCGAGCCTTTCGGACAAAAGGTTGGTTAAGCATTAAGGACGAACTGGGTCTGGAATATTTGGACTGCGGAGGCTCTCGGGCCTTTGCGATTACCGATCACCAGATCGCCCATGTATACCTCCGAGACGACTCGCCTTCCTTTGCCTCAGAGGTACGGTCTTCACTAGAAAACTTGGATGGCGTGGCGAAGGTTCTGGACAAGGATTCCCGCAAGGAAGCCGGACTAGACCACAATCGAGCAGGCGATCTCATTGCCATCGCCGAGGAGGACGCTTGGTTCGCCTATTACCATTGGGAAGATGACGTCAAGGCACCCGACTTCGCTCGCTGCGTAGACGTCCACCGAAAATATGGTTACGACCCAGCCGAATTGTTCGTCGATCCCGAAATTCCCTTTCCCACGGCAAAAGCAGCCCTGCGTTTGCTCCAAAAAAAGCTGGGATTACGCATGTCCATGGACTTGATCCCCCTGGACGCCTCCCTCGTTAAGGGAACGCACGGC
>CAWVZQ010000264.1:0-4480 GCA_963934405.1 uncultured Opitutales bacterium
CCGGACGCATGCCCGGATATATATCAGGTGGGGCATGATCGTTGTAACCGGGCACATCGAAGGCCCGATGGTTCATAATATTGTCGAAATAGACACGAATCCCGAACCTGTGAGCCGTCTCAACTAAGCGATGCAGTTCGGTCTCTGTACCGTAGCGCGTCGGGAAGGTGCCGCGCTGATCCTTGCCCCCGAGGTCGAACGGATCCCACAGGTCGTAACCGACCGAGAGTCCCCCGCTTCCCTTCGTCGGCGGAGGTAGCCAAAGGGAAGAGTACCCAGCTTCCGCCAATTCGGGCATCCGTCTAGTGATTTCCACCCAACTAGTGTTAAAGTATTGCAGCATGGCCTCGCCGAAGGACAGGCTGGGAATAAGCGTAGACGCACATGCGAGAACGACTGTCCGCCATCTAATCCAACTATTTGCAGTTTTCTTCAAGAGGGTAAGACGGTTTATTGGCTCGTAATCTGAAAGTCTACCACTGAGTTACAGGCTACATTTTGAAAAAAACATCCCGTTCTAAACATCAAACGATTTGCTTGAGAAGTCTCAGCATTTTCCCATAATATCATTTTTCATAGTTAGTTTGTGAGCTCGAGGAAATTTTTGCAATCCCTCGTTACTCCTCTGAAACTTGCAACTTTAGCACAAAAATCCTGCTATCACCGCTCTACAGGCATCTCTCCCAATAAGCGACCGACAAATCGATCGCTACGAGTACAAATACGTGGTCGCTCCAGAGCAAGTTCCGGAAATCCGACGCTTCATTCGCCCATTCGTGTACGAGGATGAGCATTCTATCGGGGATATCCCCGAATACCTTGTCACCACTCTTCAACTAGATGCCCCAAACGCCACCCTCCACTACGCAAAAGAACGGAAGGCTAGAACCCGTTTCAAATTACGAATACGCACGTACGGAACGGGAAACGAATGCCCCTACTTTCTAGAAATCAAGAGAAAGATTAATGTTATGATTCTGAAGAGTCGTGTAGTGTTGCAACCCAAAGACTATTCAAAGGAAAACATTTTGCATCCCACAAGTATTATCCCTTTTGCAAACGAAGCCGAAAACATGAATTATCTTGAGTTCGTTCGGCTCGTGCGGGAGATAGGTGCAAGACCATTTGTGTACGTCAACTATGTCCGGGAATCCTACAAGGGTGTTAGCGAACGCTATGCCCGCGTAACCATTGATCGCCGCCTTCGCTATAGGCCCGCTCGAGGTTTCTGGACATTTCCATGCCAATCCGCTCGTTGGTACTCGATGGATACCCAAACCTCCTTGTGCCGCGAATATCCTGGCCAGATTCTAGAATTGAAGGCCGAAGCCGAATTTCCGGAATGGATGGCAGAAATGGTAGAACGTTTTGATCTCGTGAGTACTGGGTTTTGCAAGTATTCAAAGGCTATGAGATTGGAATCACTGTTTCAAGGTAGCACTTATTCTGAAGTCTCGGAAAATTGTTCATACGAAAATGGAAGCGATTTTTAACGCATTAGGACCCGCCCGGGCGTTCAGTCCGCTGCAGATCCTCTTCTCCCTCCTGCTCAGCTTTGTCATGTCGCTGTTGTTAGCCGCCGTCTATCAACGTACTCACACTGGGTATTCCTACTCTCGCACCTTCGTACAAACCATTGCCCTCGCCGCAATTGTGGCTTGCATAATGATTATAGCAATCGGCAACAATCTTGCTAGAGGTCTTGGCATTCTCGGCGCACTCGCCCTCATTCGCTTTCGCACGCCCATCCGTGATCCTCGCGACATTATTTTTCTCTTCGCCAGTCTCGCCTCGGGCATCGCCGCTGGGGCTCAAGTTGTTGACGTCGCCATAATAGGGCCGGTCTTCTTCTGTTTCGCCGTCCTCTTTCTGCACTACTCACCCTTTGCCTCTCGCCGTTCTTTCGAGGGCCTGCTTCGCTTTATCCTGCCAAAGGGAGAATCTGGAGAAGCACTCACCCGCGAGGTCTTTGAACGCCACACTTCGTCCGTCAACATGGTCGCCATGCGGGAGGCCATTCAAGGAGAAGCCGTTGAGTACTCCTACCATGTTCGCTTGCTTGATCCGTCCGGAAAACCCGACCTAATCGTCGATCTCGAAGCCATCGAGGGAATCGAGGATGTGAGCATGGTCATGCAACGCTCCACCGTGGAAATCTGAGCCATGTCTGACGAACGAGCGGCTTCAGCACCTCTAAAACCTGCCCCGAAACGTCACTGCGGCAGTAGCCTCGGCCGCATCGGTAGGAAGTGGCCTCTTTTCGTTTGGCTTCTCTTCATTCCCGCACTCTTCGCCCTTTACGAATATGGGGGCGGATATTATGAACTAAACGGAACCGTAGAATTTGACTTCGAGTCCATTTCTAGCCGCGAAGTGGGACGCATCGAGGACATAAAGGTCGCAATCGGCCAGAAGGTAAATCGCGGAGATCTCCTCATTGTCCTCGACACAAGCCTTATCGATAAACAAATCGCCTCAATCAAGGAAGAATTAGAACTCGACCGTCTCGATCGCGATCGCCGCTTCACCTCAGCCGTCCAACGCATTCGCGTAGATGTTAGCGAACTTCTCATGGACCAAGCCTCGGATTCCGCCGAAATGGCCATCTTATCCCGTCAACTCGAACGGCTGAAAGGATTGCTTGAGCGAGGATTAGTGGACCGAGAAATCGTGAGTGAACTCGAGGCCAAGATCGCCGTCCTAGCAAAGCGAGGGGATATGCATCCCTCGCTCATCTCTAAAGTGAAGGGAGACCTGGAAGATTCCATCGCACGCCTCGCTGAAGTACACACAATCGAACGCCCCGGCAACAACCGCCTCGCTCTCCTAGAGCAACGTCGTGAGCACTGCTTTCTCAAAGCCGCCAACGACGGCGTGGTAGCCGAACTCTCTTTCCAAAGAGGCGAAAATGTGCCCGCAGGAGAACCAATCGCCCGACTTATCATTAAGGAGTACGATCCTTCCAACGGTAAGGAAGTGAAGCGCGTAATGGGCTTTCAACCCGAACGTTTCGCCCACCTTCAACCCACCGTTGGCGACGAACTAGTCGTATACTCGGAAATCAACCCTTCTGCCCAAATCCGAATGGAGGTCGTCTCCGTTACACCTCACATACTCAACTTCCCTGGGCGCGTCCGCAACGCCCCCAATCGCATGGCTCGCGGACGCAACATCCAACTCCGATCCATCAAGGGCCAAGATCACAATGCCCTCGTCCCCGGCGAATGGGTCGTCATCGAAACCACCTCGATAGGTTTTTTCGGCTTCCTCCGGGGTTCCTGAATCTTTTGATGAAAGGTCTCGTACATGCAGCAATCTTCGCATTCTGCATTTTTTCCGCATCACTCGTTCACACCCAAGATACTAACGCATCTCGAAATCTTTCACTTGAGCAAGCCCTCGAACTGGCGAGGAATAACACCGAAAACCTTGATGCTCCCCGCACCCACATAGCATCAGTCCGTGCCCGCCTTCGTGCCATCGGCGCCATGCCTGCCCCTGAGCTTCGGCTTCGCCAAGACGAGGGTCGTCTCGCAGGTGAATCGAGCCAAGAATATGCCCTGCGCTTTCGTCTGAACAACCCATGGGAAACAAAGGCTCTGGTGGAAGAAGGCCAAGCCCGAACCGAAGTCGCACGCATACAGCTCGAGCTGACTGAGAACATCCTTTCACACGAGGTCAAGCGGCTTTACTTTGGAACTCTTTATCGAAAAAAAGACGCACTTCTCGCCCACAAAATCGCCGAAACCCAAGCGGCCATCCGTACAGCCCACGACATCCTTGTCGCCGCAGGCCAACTCACCCTCCCAAAAGCTCTTGAAAGTCGACTCGAGACCTACGAAACTCTCGCCGAGGCTTCCAAAGCCGACCGAACCTACGAAAGTGTTTCTTCCACCTTACTCGCACTCCTCGACCAACCCGAAGGCACACCCGTAAATCTAGTAACCGCTTTCTCCAAACCAGATAAAAACACCTCTAACCTCACCCTCAACAACCTATTTTCCACTGCCACTCTGGGACGCCCCGAGCTAATATCACTCGAACATGAAGGTGAAGCCGCCCGAGCCCGTATCCATCAAGCCGAGGCTCGCCGTATCCCTTGGTTCTCCTTCCTTCAGGGTAATATCGAACATGATCGGCGCATCTCATCCGACTCCGACCAGTGGGGCGTTCTCCTCGGCATAGAGATTCCCATGTGGGGACATCGGGCTGACATTCAAGCCGCCACCGCCGAATTACACGAAAATCTCGCCATCCAACGTCTTGCTCGCCGTGACCTCCGACTCACACTCGCCAGCTCTCTGCGTGATTACCGAGCCGCCTCGCGGCAACTCACCGAGCACGAAACTGCCTCTGCAAACCTCGAAAGCGAGCTTGCTCCTGCCCTCGAGGAGAGCCCCAATGGGCAAGACATCGATCCTGTCTCACGAAACCTGCTTCGCATCGGACTCTTCGAAGTCCGTCGCAAACTTCTCGAGGC
>CAWVZQ010000265.1:0-4470 GCA_963934405.1 uncultured Opitutales bacterium
TTTCGAGGACGAAGCATGATCCTTTTGATGATTAATACGATTCAGGATAGAACGCTTATTTAGCCTTGTAGAGATGCTTACCTGCCTTGGCGGCGTGATAGGTCTTGAAGGTATCCATGGGGATGCCAGGGTCGCCTTGCTCTTTCATCCAGCGATCGAGCTCAGTTCGCAACTTGGCGATGCGCTTGGATTGGGAGGGGTCGTTGGCGAGGTTGTTCATTTCGTAGGGATCGGAGGCGGTGTGGTAAAGTTGCTCGGCGGGGCGTCTCATGTAGCGCTTGACCAATTTGTAGGTGTGGGCGTTTTCCCAAGAGTCTCGAACCCAGGTGGACCAGTAGGGGTTGTTAAGCACGGCGTGGCCCTTGAGCCCCATGAGGTGCTTCTCGATGTAAAGCTCGTCGGGCAACAGGTTGCGTAAATAGCGGTACTCTCCGTCACTTATGCCGCGAACGGGATACGGGGGACCTTCGGGGAGGTTGTTGTGGATAGAGTAGACATAGTTGCGGTGCTTGTCCGATTTGCCCTCCAGCACAGGGAGAAAACTCGAGCCGTCGGGCCGCCAATCGAGCTTGCTTTCGCGCAAGGGAACGGCGGTATCGGAAATATCGAGCATGGTGGGCAGAATGTCGGCGTACTGCACGAGGGCGTCGGTGCGCTTGCCAACGGCCACCTTGCCCGGCCAGCGGGCGACCAATGCAGTGTGCACACCGGTATTCCAGTTGGTCCACTTGCACCCGGGGAACTGAGAGCCTTGCTCAGAGCTGAAAAAAACGAGGGTGTCGTCGGCGTGGCCAGTCAGTTCCAAGGTCTTCAGGATGTCACCAACTTGACCGTCCATGTAGGTGATTTCAGCCAAGTACTTGGCATAGTCCTCGCGGGTTCGCGAGGTATCGGCCAAATTGGGCGGCAACTTGAGTGTTTTCTGCGGATATTGGGAGGCGTCACCCATGACCCATGGCACGTGCGGTTCGACCAAGGCCACCACTAGGCAGAAGGGCTGCTTGTCGTCGCGTGACATGAATTGAGTTATGCCGGATAACTTGTGCGGCTGGGTCGGGTTACGCACGCAACTAACGTCGAAGCCGCCCACTTTCTGAAAGGGATAAGCCTTGACCGGCTTGACGTGCACCTTGCCCGCCAAGCCCACCCGGTAGCCTCGCTCGCCAAGGTGATGGGGCATACTGGACACGCTGGGCAAGCTACTAGAATGGTTCCAAGCACATCCGTTGCGAAGTGGATACTGCCCGGAATAGAGTTCGGAGCGACAGGGTTGGCACATGGCCTCGGCAAGGAATGCTCGGTTAAAGGTGAGCCCCTCGGATGCCAACTTGTCGATATTCGGGGTCTTGGCGTTTTGCCCGCCGTAGAGCGGCAAGTCGTTGTAGGTGCAGTCGTCCGCGAGGATGACGAGAAAGTTCGGTTTATTCGCCGCAGACAAGCCTAAAGAGAGAAAACCACCGAACAAAAAAGGGAGAAAGAAGGATTTCATGAAGTGAGCTTTTCGCGCAAACGGGAAGGGGTCAACACAAGCCTCGCCACGGCACCACGAAAACAAATTTCCGGATCGGGCATAAGCTAGGGTTGGCAAATAGAAACAAGCTATCTAGGTTTAGTTTCGTTCCGCTAATGAAATCCACTCACACCATCATCTTTGGACTCGCTTGCCTCGTTGGAGGATCAACCGCGAAGGAGCCTTTCGATTACCATAGCGTTCGAGCCAAGCAAGCAATTGCCGCGGACGTAACCGGTAAACAGGAAGGCGAATCCTTACCCCTCAAGGGAAAGTCTCGGGTTCAAGGCATGCGGAACTTCGGGCCGCAATGGAGCGGAGATTCCCACTTGCTATGGAACGGGATCGTGGGAGAGATCATGGAAACCACTTTTCCTGCGCACAAAGCTGGTCGCCACCGCTTCACCGCAGTGCTCACCTTGGCCCCCGACTACGGCATCTTCACGGTGCGCCTGAACGGCAAAGTGATACACGAGGGCGTTGACCTGTACGCGAGGGGAGTGGAACTGGCTCGACCTCTCGACTTGGGAGAATTCGAACTCAAGGCGGGTCCGCAGCAACTGAGCTTCACCCTGACCGGCGGCAACCCGCAGGCACGAAAGTTTCGCGGCACGGGATATCTCATGGGAATCGACTACCTGGTCGTCAAGAACCTTGAACCGAAGAAGGAAGCTCCCAAAGAAACCTCAGCGGAGGTCGTCGTCGCGGAAAAGGCCGCCACCTTGCAAGAGGTTCGACCCCTGATGGCCAAGTACTGCTACAAATGCCACGGCGACAAACCGAAAGTGAAGGGCAAGGTGAACCTGAAGATCCTCGCCACTCGCTCCGATTTCCTAAAAAACGTCAAGGTTGCCCGCCTCGGAGCCGAAGCCGTGAGCTACGGCGAAATGCCCCCCGAAGACGAAGAGCAACCGAGTACAACGGAACGCAGAAAAATCGCTTCCTTCCTTTACGGGGTGGTCGACGAATACGCCAAGGCCAACACCACATTGGAACCAGTCGTTATGCGCCGGTTCAATCGCTACGAATACAACAATGCGGTGCGCGATCTGCTCCAACTCCGCGGCGATATATACGCCCTGCCGGAAAAGGTGGTGCGTGGGAACAAGTACTTCAACCCGGCATCCGGAGTTCTGCCGAACAAGGTGCGGGTGAGCAATAGGACTCTCGGCAAAAACCAAGTGGAGTTACAAATCCTCAAGGACGTAGACCCCTTTGCCGTCGACCTCCAAGCCGAGCACGGGTTCAACAATCAGGGAGAGCAATTGAGCACATCCACGATTTTGTTGGAAAGTCTGCTCAAACTGGGAAGGTCTATCGTCAACAGCCCGCAGTTCGACGGCTACAGCGGACTGACCAACAGCTTATTCAAGGAGGACGGCAAACTAGTCAAGGAACGACTAAAGCCCTTCCTCGAGCAGGCCTTTCGAGGACCGGTCACCGAGGCGACTTTGGAGCGATATGCCACTTATCACAAAAAGGAAAAGGAACGCACGAAGTCGTACGCTCAGGCCATGAAAAACGTGGTCGCAGCGGTGCTATCCTCGCCGAAATTTCTCTACCTCGTTGAAAACAAGCAGGACGCGAATGAAAGGACACAGGTTAACGATTACGAATTGGCCCAACGCCTTGCACTATTCATATGGAGCAGTATCCCTGATGAGGAATTGCTCAATGCAGCCAAGAGAGACGATTTGCGAGATGACGAAAACTTGGAAAGACAGGTCAGGCGCATGCTCCTCGACCCACGCAGTCGAGCCCTTTCCGAGAATTTTGCCCGCCAATGGCTACGCCTCGATCAACTTGTCACCGCAGTGCCAGACTTCGATCGCTTCGAAGAATATTATGCCCGGATCGGTTGCGAACAATGGAAGTTTGGGCTCCAGACCATGGTCGAACCACTCCTTCTCTTCGAGAGTATCCAAGTGGAGGATCGCTCCATCATGCTACTGGTTGACAGCAACTACGCCTACCGCTCGAACGAGCTGCAGGCATGGTACACCAACCCAAAAAATCCATTCGGGAACAAGCAAAACCGCAACCGCTTCAACACCAAGGTCCAAGATTTCAGCCGGCGGACTCTGAACAGCCGCCGTGAGGGTGGCATAATCACCACCGCGGCGATACTCACCATGACCTCCACGCCACTGCGAACGAGCCCCATCAAGCGGGGTGCCTGGGTCGCCACCGTGATATTCAACGACCCACCTCCTCCCCCACCAGACGTGGTGCCGGAAATTGAGGAAGACGACGCGGCCATCGCGGCCTCCGGCTTGACCATTCGACAACGCCTGAAGGAACATGCCTCCAACCAATCCTGCGCCAGTTGCCACGCCAAGATCGACCATCTCGGCTTCGTGTTGGAAAGCTACGACCCCGTCGGGCGGTGGCGCGACAAGTACGCCGGTGGCTTGCCGGTCGACGCCAGCGGCAAACTCTTCGGAGAGGATGAATTCAAAAACATAGTGGAATTCAAGGACGCCATCCTCGCTCGTCCCGAGGAATTCATGCGCGGATTCAGCGAACACTTGCTGTCCTACGCATTGGGTCGCGAATTGAAAGTAACTGACAAACCGGCCATCGACCGCATCACTCGCAAGGTGATGGCAGACCACGGACGATTCTCAACGGTGGTGGTTGAGATTGCCAAGAGCCTGCCGTTTCGAAATAAAACGAACCAGAAAGAGCGCAAGTGAACTTCCCAAAGCATAACGTACTTCCCCGCCGCACATTCCTTCGCGGGTGTGGGGCCACCCTGGCCCTTCCCTTCCTCGACGTCATGCAGGCTAAAACTGCCAAACGTAAGATTGCCCCGAGGAGACTAGCCTTTTTCTATACTCCCAACGGCGTGGCCCAAAAAGCGTGGCATCCTACCGAAACCGGTCTCGACTTTGCCCTCAGTCCCACATTGAAGCCGCTGGAGAAGATGCGGAAAAAGATTTCCCTGCACACCAACCTCG
>CAWVZQ010000266.1:0-4454 GCA_963934405.1 uncultured Opitutales bacterium
TCTCGACGATTCACAGCAATCTGGTTTTCGTTTGATTCGTTGCCTCGTTTTTTGTTGTTCATAATAGCTGAGAGGTTGAAATTCACGGTTGTTTCTTCGGCGTCACTTTGAAGTGATGCAAAACATTCCGGACCAGTTTGCCTAAGGATTCGTCGTGATACATGGCCCAGGCGGTTGCGATCGATCCGGTATGAAAAACCCGTCCACCCTCAGGCCGTTCCCAATAAATAATCTCGGCAATCGTCTGTTCGCCCCCTGCCCTAGGCCTATGCCCTTCAGCATTGAAATCGAGGATGTTGCGCTTGCTCTGACTACTGGCAATGGTGACGATGCCCTTCGGTTCAACCAACCCCTTTAGCATGGGGTTCTTGGTTGCCCGCAACAGGGTCGAGAGACGTACGTCGAACTCGTGACCGACTGCACCGATACTCTTGTTGACAAAACCAAAGAGATCTCCCTTTTTTAGCTCGATCTTGTGGGGCTTGTTGAAAAGGAAGTGATCGGACTGGTCGACCTGATAGCTGGCAAAGTTCCCTCCGGCCCACCCGATGCATTCCAACCCAACCAGTTTCCATGCGGGGTATCCGCAAAAACGCATCAGGCTGCCGCGCTTGAAGTCATGGCTATGATAAAGCTCGCCCACCTTGGCCAAATTACGGCCACCTATACCCTTTCCAAACTTGCGACACTCCATGACCTCGCCGCTCTCATCAAAGCTTACCCGCCAGAACATGGTGTTGCCGGACATGACCACGGCCGCACCGCCGGCCTTCAGGTAATTATCCAGACCATTGTAGGCGCGGGCCGACCAGTACTCGCTATGTCCGTTAATCAGGACCGCCTTGTATCCTTTTAATAGGTCGGGATTCCGGTCCAGATCTTGATCGGTGATGACGTCATACTCGTATCCGTATTTATCCAGCCAGAGATGCAGGAAACGCTCACCACGGAGCAAATGACTATATCCGCCACCGATGTAGGTCTTGTTGGGACCGGCGGCCGGCCAGGGCACTTTCATGCCAATCTTGTAAGTCGGCTGGCCGTTGTGATGATCACTGTAGCAGCTATATCTGGGAGCTTTCGGGTGACTGTTTCCCAGACCGCCTGTACCCATGTTGATCAAGCCCGGCCCATGGTTGACCGGGAACGGAGTCGAATTGTAGGCCAGCCAGGTGTTCGACGAAACGAGCACCAGCAGGGGTGCCTTCGGCTTGGACTCAGGGCGCCGCACGATGAAGGAAACATGGTAGCGCATCGGCTTGCCGTTCAACTTGAAATCGAAGCGCCCGGCGTAAACGCCCGACTTGGAACCCGCGGGAACACGGAAGCGATGGCTGACCTTCCAGCGGGCATTGTAGATTTCGTCTGCAGCCAGACGAAGCCCGTGACCGCGTTTGGCATCCTTGGTCGGATCGTAGGCCGAATCGTGTCGATCGATCGCCGCGGCATTAAAACTTGGACCGCCGATCATCCAGGTCCCCCGGTTGATGATCCGGCCAGCCCTCCCGAAGTCACTTACATCGGCGACCTGTGTGCCGCGTTCCTCGGCGAACGGCCAGCAGGCCAGCAGACGGTCATTCTTGGGAACGGTCAATCCGCGATCGGAAAAGCGTTTGTTGATTTGATCCCCACTCAGCGCACGATCATAGATAGCGCACATCGCAACGTCGCCATTATAGAAGTTCACGGCCTCCCCTTCCTGCCCGTAGGCACCGATGCGAAGCGCGGTCTCGCCCGGGCGCACCGTGCCGGAAAAGGCCACCTCGTCCACAAGTTTGCCATCGAGGAAGATGCGCTTTTTCTTCCCGTCCCAAGTGCCGACAAGGTGTTGCCATTGCTGGGTCTTGACCAACCCGGGCTTCGTTTGCTGAAAGGAGGCCGCATCGAAGGCGCCTCCTGCCCCGGTCCCGAAGACGATGGTCCCCTCGCTAAGGAACAACCCAACTCCACAACGTTCCGGGTAATCATGCTGGGTAACCAACCCCTGCCAACCGGTCAACTTGAACGGGCGAATCCAGCATTCCAAGGTCAACTGCGCTAGGCGTCTCTTGACCGGCAGCGCTTTAGACACGTGAAGGTAGGAGCCCGGATGAATAGGCTGGATACTAGGTTTTTCTACGCGAAAGGTCTTGAGCACCGGATCCTTGCCCCGGTTCTCCGGGTCCGGGCCCAACTGCACGATGGACAAGTCATAGGGAACGGCACTGCTAACGCGCAGTTCAATCTCCTCCCCCCCAGCAATACTCTTTTGGGCGTAGGCATGCAGTCCGGGCAGGTCAATCGAATCATGAGGCGGCATGTCATCGGCCGGAACTGATACACCCGGCCCTTTTGCCTCTTTCAAAAAGGCGACCAGATCGGCGATTTGCTCAGGTTTCAAGAGCTTGTCGAACACCTCAGGCATCAGGGAAACATTGGAATACTTTGCTCCCTTGATTTCCTTTATTGGGATAGATTGTTCCACCCTCGGGGCCGGCCCGAGGACGATTTGGTCGAGAGTATCCCTACGCAACAGGCCTGCTGCTTCACCGTTTCTTTTCTGCACCATTAAGAGCTCGTAGTAACGGGCGATGGTGGAACTGGGGTACACGATTGCCTCAAGCAAATCCCGTTCACTGCGTATGGCACCAATCCGGGTAAGGTCCGGCCCAAAATTTACACCCTTGTCCCCCTTCACGTGGCAGGTGATGCACAGGGACTTGGCCGCGTCGTGGAAAAGTTTTCCGCCTCGAACAGGATCTCCCTTGGGCAGAAAACCAGCAAGCTGATCGAGGCGTTTTCGTTGACGGGCCTCCTTGGCCGGATCCGGTTTCACGGCATCAGCCAGTTGAATTTCAGGCATGAGGTGCGGGGAGGGGTTACGCTTGGCGACCTGATGCATGAGCCCAACCTGTTTTGTCATTGGATGATCATCGGGAAGACTCTTTTCATCCCCTATCTCATACAGGGCATAGATAATGGCGTGCTTCAGAAATGGATCCATTTTTGCCAAGCCAGCGGCGAGCAAAGGTTCAACAGCCCTGCGATCGCCTATTCTACCCAAGGCCATGGCAGCCAATCGACGCAGTCGGGCATCACCGGAAGCAAGGAGTTCGATCAATGGTTCCACCGCCGCTGAATCACGCCAAAGCCCCACACTGTGAATGGCCGCAGAGCGGGCATCCGAATTTTCGTTCTTGAGAAAATCCCGAACCGCGGATCGGGCCTCCTTTCCTGAAATGCGATGGAGTGCCCAGAGCGCAGGAATACGAGCTTGGGCCGCTCTCAATTCCTCGATGTTTGCCTCATTGGCAAGAACCTCGATGGCCCGCTTGACCACAGTGGGCCGCTCATCGGCCAGCCAATCGACTTGAGGCTTTGTCCAATCCAGTTTCAAGCCGCGAGGATCCTTTGGAAAAGCAGCTGTCTTCCTTTGAACCCGATAGATCGCCCCGAGAACGTCGGGCTTGGCGACCTTGGATGTCGGGCAACAGATCATGTACCAGCTGCCGGTATCGGCCACCAAAAGGCTTCCATCCGCATCCTCGATGACGTCGGTGGGATGAAAGTCCGTCTGATCGCTCTCAAGAAAGGTGGTCGTCTTGGCCGAATAGGTTGATCCGGACCGAGTCAGCCTATGCCTGGAGAGACGTCTCAGATTGAAATCGGAGCAGAGCAGATCACCCTTCATGCCCAGCGCATCACTTTTGGGCATCACGATTCCCGAGGAAGCCGAGGGGCCCATTTGGGTAAGGATCGGCAACAAACTTCCCGAACTTGGGTGCGGTGAGAGAACACGAGGGTTTTTCCTGCCATACATCCCGCCATACACCGCGTGCAAAATACCGTCGCGCCTGCCGGGTTTGGACAAATCAAAGAAGGTGCCGCTCAAAAAGCGCTCCCCGCCGTCACTAAAGGCCAGCCCAACAGGGTTGTTCATTCCGCCGGTGATGACCACTTCGAGCTGACTGCCATCAGGCCTGGCGCGATAGATATGGGCAGCGCTAGACTTGAATGTCCTCCCATTACCAAGCACATGGCTCTGCGGTGCAAAGGCTCCCTTGCACCAGTAGAAATATCCGTCCGGGCCAAGGTAGGGCCCGTGCATATCATTGCCACAACCTTCGATTGATCCACCGTCAAACCAAATCGTCCGATCATCGGAAACATGATCGCCATCAGTGTCGGTAAACTTCCATATGTGCGGCGGCGCACCCACATAAACAGCTCCCTGATGCACGAGGATGCCTTCCGGGAACGGCACGTTATCGGCAAAGAGGGTCGAATGATCAAATACTCCATCATCGTCCCGGTCGACCAACCTCAATATGCGATGTTTTGGGTTCTTGAGTTGTTTCGGAGCCTTATCCGTGTTCCCCGAGCTATCCGTGACGTAAAGAGAGCCATCCACGTCGAAATACATGTGGATAGGACGCTTCACCAAAGGCGGAGCGGCAACACGCTTCAAGACATAA
>CAWVZQ010000267.1:0-4432 GCA_963934405.1 uncultured Opitutales bacterium
CGGCCAAGGCATGTCGGGAGCAAATATTCGCCAAAAGGGCAAGGGCGAGCATTCGAACGGTGACGGCACCTTTCATTGGAAATAATACCAATCTAATCCAAAGGAAACTACAACCAATTCTTATTGAGCCAGTTCAGCCAAAGCGGTGGCGATTTCCCTGAAGCTTTTGGGCCATTGGGCGAAGGAAACGCTCTTCGCGTCAGGTATCCTGGGAACGGTAATGCCCTCGACCAACGAACCCGAGGGCTGGGCATACAAGAACTGCACCTTGTCCTGACCATAGGTGGCCGAGAGGCTCTTGGCATAGGTCTCCAACTCGGCGGCATATTCCTTTGGGTTTTCACCGAGATTGCTTTCGGATGGCACCCAGATCACGCCCGATACGCCCATCGGGGTCAGCGGACTAACGCACCAATTGTAGGCATAGGTGGGAATCACGTCGGAAGACACTGAATCACTTTTGCCCGGCTCGGGGAAAGCAGGCGCCTGCAAGGGGAAGGTAGAGGAATCACGACCTTCCTTACCTCTCTTGACGATGCATTGAACGAAGGCCTTCACCTCACCAACGTGCTTGGCGGCAGCCTTCCTTGCCACTTTGGAATTGGGGTATTGGAGAAACAATTCGTCGAGTCGCGCCTGGAAAGCCGGGTTCTTCAGGTTCCTCACTCCCTGAAAGGAGGTCCAGGAAAGCGGGGAGGCAAACTGTCGATTACGCCCACCTTGCCCGGATGACATCGTAATGAAACCTTGGGGGATTCTCGGCCGGTTCAAGGCCTTCGCAAACTCGTAGGCGAACATGGTGACTCCGGTACTCTCCTTTGAAAAATCCGCCGCAGACCAGTAGGTGCGGTACTTACCACCACCGGTCTCGAATCGCCGCTTGCGTGGAGTCGGAAAGGAGCTGGCGGCAGTCCGTCGACGAAACTCCCTTACCAGAGACATGGTCTCTGGGACCTCGACCTCTTTGTTCCGCCTGTCGTAAGGCCACTCGGTGGACAGCAAGGTGCTCCCCGTCAGGTACCAAACGTCCCCGACAAGAATGTTCAGGATCGTCCGGTTGAAGCCGTGACTGGACTGCACCTCGAGCGTGATCGGCTTGGCCGATGCCTTGCGGGCGGGGAAGCTCACGGACCATTGTTCCAATTCATTGGGGGAAACGGTTTGAGCTTTCCCGTCGAGGGAAACGGTCACCTTGACGCCCCTATTGGCATGCCCCCAGACCTTTATCGGTTGGTTGCGCTGGAGAACGACGCCGTCCCGGTAGTACTCGGCCACCTGCAGGATGGGATAATTCGGGTCGGTCCACTGGGCATACTTCGCCTTGAGGGCAGCGGCTTTCTCGAGGTCGTCCTCCTCGAAGATGAACTTGCCGGCGACCACGGCAAAGGGAGTCGCGGGCAGCCCCGCCTTGTTGTAGAGGTTGGAGTTCTCGGGGACCGCGCTGTAGGCGTACTGCACACCAGTCGGGGCAGGCACCTGTTCCGAAATGACCACCACGACGTCTCCCATGATCTTCGCCTCGGCGGCGTGCCATTTTCCGTCTTTGCCGCATAGCCTAAAATGATTCAGCTTGGCGTCCGGAGTGGGCCTGGCGGGCTCGACGAACTTGCCCGGTTCCCGACGATCCTTGGCCATACCCTTGCTGCCGATCATCAAGCCACCAAAGAGGCTGTCCTTTTCAAAGGAGACGATCACCTTGCGACCGCTCACCTTGTACCCACTGTAAATGGGACCGGTGTAGGCCACCTTCTTGCCGTACTGCTTGGCCAAGGCCCAACGGGCCATGCGCATTCCGGGATGCAGTTTGTTGTAGTAGTGGATGCCACCGGGGCTGGCCGAATTGATGTCGGACTGCACGACCATGCCCACGTTTTCGCGGTTCTCGACGAAGAACTTGTGCTGCACCTGGCGGACGTCGGCAAAGCCCACATTGTTTGGATCGGGCGAACCGTAGGGTTGCATCTGGGTGAAATAGAATGGCATCTCGGGCATGTTCCAGGCATCCCTCCAACCTTTTACCAGGGCTTCCATCCGGGCTGCGTAGATCCGCCCGTCCCCGCTGTTGCTGGTGCCTTGGCACCAAATTGCACCGCGAACGGCATAGGGGATGACAGGGGCGATCTTGCCATTGAAGAACTGGGAGGGGCCACGCCACATGCCGGCGATTCCCGGAAGTTTTGGACGTTGAGGCACCTTGCCCCCGGCCTCCGCGGCATGGCCAGCCTCGTCCTGCCACGCTTTCAGGTCGGCGTAGTATCGCTGGAAAGCCTTGTGTCCTTGCACCGTCAGCGGGTCGGCATCGAGCATCAGGGAGGTATCCTTTTCGAGCTTCGTATGGGCCTCGATCGCCTGGCGCTGGGTGAAGGCCTCGACGCGAGTGTTACTATGGGCGCTGAGCAGGATACCGATCGGCATGTTTAATTCCTTGTAGAGCTCGTGGGCGAAGGAAAGAGACAGAGCGGAAAACCCGCTCGCTGCTGCTGCCTTTTTCCAACCTTCCTCGGAAGTGGCTTTATGCTGAGGATAGAGAGCCGACACCGTGCTAACGTTGATTTCCCGGATCGGGACATCTTCCTTGGGGGAGGAAAGTTGCTTGGCCAACTCGCTGCACATGCTCTTGCCCGCAGTCCAGACCATGTTGGATTGGCCGGAAGAGAACCATACCTCGCCGACCAAGACGTTCTTCAAGGTTTTGGTATTACTCACCTGATATTCCAGTAAATTCTTATGCCAGATGCTTTCGGTGACCACCATTTGCCTCGGACTAAAACTAGCCGCCAATGGTTCAAGTTCCACCATCCACTTCACGGGTTCAACAGCAGATTCATCGGCGACGACGGCCACAACAGTCTTGGTTTGTCCAGCAAAGTTAACGGTGATCTGAGTACCCGGTTTGGTCCACCCCCATACGGGCACCTTCGAATCTCGTTGGAGAATCATGTTGTCCGTGAAGGGAACCGCCAGTTCGATGGCTGGTTTTGGTTCGGCTGCATGGATGAAAAGGGGCGTGAGCAGAAAAACGACCTTCATGGATAATGGAGCCAAGCACTTCTTTAAGGTGTTTTTCATAGAGCGATTCGTCACGGCGCCTCGTCAATCGCTTCCACGGCGCGGGTAGCGGCATCGCGAATGAGAGGGTCGTCATGCTCGAGGAAGTTACGGGCAGCCTGCAGGGCCTTGGGGTCCTTGCGTCGAGCCAAGACGTCGAGCACGCCGGCCAGTCCCCTGCCCTCTGCCTTGGTGAGCTGGCTAATCCAGTGGTCGGTTCCCACCCCGGGCAGTTCGGCCGCGAGGGACAGCGTAGCCTCATGCAGGATTTCATTCGGGCTCGACAAGGCAGGCATCAGATCATTCAAGGCCTTGGCTCCCTGAATCGATACAATCTGCCTCAAGCAGGCCGCTTGGTAGAAATAGTCACTAGGCCATTGGGCCATCAATTTACGGCAAAGGTCGAGGCGTTGCTTATCGTCCTTGGCCGCCGAAAGATCGGTAGCCAGGCGCTCGTCGATCAGGTCGTGCAAGCTGATCATGGGGGGAGGGTTGTCGTCCTGCTCGATGATCCGGATGGTTTTCTCCAGCATGTCGCGATGTTCACCCTGCTTCCAGCGCGTCCGCATCTCGCGAAGCTGGGGTAGGAACGGCTTGGCGTTGCCGGCATAGGATTGCAGAACCTGAAATCGGGCAGGCACCCGCATGACAGATCCCCAGCGCTTGAAATCGAAGGTCTCGAAGCAAAGTGGCATACCTTCCTTTATGTTGAAGCGGGCCATTAGCTCGAGTCCGCGGAAACGAGGACCGTCGTCCATCATGCGGTAGTTCATGGCGACGGTCTTTATGGCGTCGTGAATTTGCTGAGCCATGGCGGCGACGTCGCGGCGATTGAAGAACTTCAAGGCATAGGCAGCGCTTCCCCGGGTGCGGCCGGAGGAATCGTTGAGCATTTGTGTAACTGCTGAATAGAGGAGATTGCGGTCCACCCCATCGAGAGGGTTTCCGTCCTTCGCCACCTGGGGCAGGATGCCATCAAAATAGAGTGGCGCGTACCGACCGCTGGCATAGCCGAAGGAGTAAGCCAAGGCCTGTTGACGAGGTTTCATTTGTTCCGGTTCATCCGTGGTGAGCACGGCCTGCAACAGGTCGGAAATGGCTTGCTGGGAGGGTTTTCCAATACGGGCCAATGCATAGGCGGCCGACATGCCGACAATGGATTCCTCGTCGGCCAAGACCTTGGCCAAGCGAGGTACGGCGACGGCCGCTTGCTCTCCAAGGTAGCCGAGGCTGGCGCAGGCGCCGGCGCGGGCCTGCGGACTTTTGTCATCGAGCATCCGAAGCAGGCGCGGCAGGAGATCGCCTTCCTTATTGGCAAGATTGATGGCAATCCACTCGCGGGCAATCGGCGACCAACTGTTGAGCTCGCCGAGCAAATCGTCGG
>CAWVZQ010000268.1:0-4419 GCA_963934405.1 uncultured Opitutales bacterium
ATGGCAATTCGTTCGTGTTTCTGGGCAATGTCGCTTTCGGAATGGGTGACTAGTACCATCTTCGTTCCCAAGGGCCATTCTTCGGGATATTTCCACGCCACGAAAAAAGACTCGAAATAGTCTTTTTGGGCCTTGTTTATACCGATGTTCACTTGATCGAGAGTACCGAAAAATACCAAGGCCAGCGAAAAAGCGAGCAACGTCACCGTTAGCCGCAAGGAGGTGAACACACTGATGATCGGGTTTTTCCGCCAGCGTTTCCGCCAGTTTTGCTTTTGCGTAGTCACTTTGCTTTACTCCTCCTCTTCATCGTTGCCTTCGAATCGGACGGAATTGAGGAGTGAATCGAAATTTGCTTGTTCCTTTTGGGCGAGCCTTGATTCACCTATCATTTTGAAGAACCATGATCTGCCTCCTGTTTTAACAATGGCAGCAACAAGGGCTTGCTCTTTGTTCGACGCTTTTACCAAAGTTGCGGATTTACCTGCTACCGTAATGTCGCTGACGTAATTTGGAAGTCCTCCGTCGGTTGTTGCGCTCATTCCGATCTGGCCGATCCAACGGTTTACGTTCGATAGGAGTCCGCCGCCGTCTCCTAACAAGTTGCTGATCGAAATGTCCAAGGCGGAACCATTTTCGTCTTCTACGGCAAAGCTCCCCACGCGCATCGATGATTCCTTTCCGGGTTTCCATCCCGAGGGGACATCCCAAATGGGTTGAGCCATCTCTAGATTGTCCATGGCAAGGGGGCTTTGCTTCTCCTTGGGGATGGAGTAACTACTTATTTCCGAGGAATCGGAACAGGAGGCCATCCACAAGAGAATCGTCCCAAAACAGACTGGCAACCACATACGAAATTGTTTCACCGGCATAATAGTTAATATCCTATCGAAAGATTTCCGAGACTCAATACTGCGACGAAGAATTTATGCTCCGCACTTGAAGAGGGTGACGTCGCCATCGACAAACTGATATTCCTTTCCTTCCAAGCGCCATTTGCCGATCTCTCGGGCGGATTGCATGGAACCTGCGGCTATCAGATCGTCGTAAGAAATCACGTCTGCTTTAATGAAGGTCCTCTCGAAATCAGTATGTATGACCCCGGCGCATTGCGGAGCCTTCATGCCTTTTCGAAAGGTCCATGCTCGGGCTTCCTTTTCTCCCGCGGTCAAAAACGACGCCAAGCCCAGTAAGTCGTAGGTGGCTTGGATTAGCCCCGAAACACCTGAATCGCTTACACCCATTGCCTCCAGATATTCGGCTGCCTCACTATTTTCCAGTTCGGTGAGTTCTTCTTCCATTTTCGCCGAAATCACGCATGACCCGGCATCTTGTTGGCTGGCGGCCCATTCGCGAAGTTTTGATACGTTTTGGTTGCCGCTCGGATCGGCTACGTCTTCCTCCTTTACATTGCAGGCATAGAGCATGGGCTTGGCAGTGAGTAGGCAAAATGACCTTAGTCTCGCCACCTCGTCATCATCCATGGGCAGGAGATTTGCCGGTTTGCCTTCATCCAGATGTGGGGCGAGGCGTTCTAGGAGGGCCACGCTGAAAGCGGCGTCCTTGTCCTTACCGCGAGCCTTTTTGATAGTTTTGTGATGCTGGCTTTCCACCGATTCCGCATCCGCAAGCACAAGTTCCGTCATTATGACCTCGGCATCTCGAAGGGGATCGATTCCTCCCATGTTGTGGATCACGTCCTCGTCCTCGAAGCATCGTACGACATGCACGATGGCATCCACTTCACGAACGTTGGCGAGAAATTTGTTTCCCAGGCCTTCTCCCTTGCTGGCGCCTTCCACTAGGCCCGCGATGTCCACCATTTCAATCGCTGCGGGAATAATGGTATCGGTACCAACTAGTTCAGCCAACGGAGCTAGCCTTTCGTCAGGCACTTGGACCATCCCCACGTTCGGGTCGATCGTACAAAAGGGGTAATTCGCCGCCTCCGCTTTGCGACTCTTGGTCAACGCGTTAAAAAGGGTACTCTTGCCGACGTTGGGCAAACCTACTATTCCAGCTCGTAGCATAATTATCGAAAAGGGACAAATGATGCCCGAAACTTCCTGTTCGGTCAAGAAGGCAAGACGTGAATCGCAACCTTTCGCGTTGACTGTATCCGAATAGTTTTTAGTTTGGTTAGCTTACTTTGTGGCGGTAGTAGCTCAGTTGGTTAGAGCACCGGCTTGTGGTGCCGGGGGTCGCCGGTTCGAATCCGGTCTATCGCCCCAGTTCCTCTTCCTGAAGAAAGTTCTTCTAAGTCCACGATGCCCGCCCGTTTTCTTGCCTGCGACCTTGGCGCCGCTCGTAGAATCATCGCCGCTCCCTTCCCTCCCCGAATCTTCATGCCCGAGCAAAAGGAGACTTGGGCTGCCGCATCCGATCGTTTTTCTCAGCTCTGCCGTATCTCGTAACGCCCTGTTCATTTGTGAGTCGGTTTATTTCCGAATTGCACGGGTCTCTCAACTATGTTACTTGAACAGTTGATGAGGATCGTTTTCTGCTGGTTGTTTGCCTGTTTTGCCGGCTTCCCTACCGCTCAGGCAGGAATTTTTGATAAACAGCCAAAAGTTCTGGAGACGCTTAACCTTTCCTATGGCAAGCACGAGAGGCAGGTTCTCGACGTGGTGCATGTGGAGGGGGCGAAGGATTGTCCCGTCATTCTTTTTTTTCATGGAGGCAGTTGGCGTTGGGGTAGAAAAGACTACCACCGAACCATCGGGAAACAGTTCGCGAAAGCGGGCGTGGTATTCGCGACTGCCAATTATCGCCTTTATCCCGAGGTCCGCTTCCCCGCGTTTCCCGAGGACGCCGTTCTTGCCGTTAAGTGGATTCGGGACAACGTCGCCAAATATGGTGGCAACCCGAAGAAGATATTCCTCATGGGGCACTCGTCGGGTGCCCACAGCATGGCATTGGTGGGACTCGACGAAACTTATCTTAAGAAGGTGGGCGGAGACTTTTCCTGGATCAAAGGCGTTATCGCTATGTCCTGCCCTTATTATTTCGATCCATCAAAGGAATTTCTCTATCGCGACGTCTTTGACGTCGGCAGGGACCACAAGGAATTTATGCCCCTTAATCACGTGGACGGCGGGACCGAACCGCCGATACTCGTCATGCATGGACTTTTCGATCCCCTTGTCGCCGTAGAACGGGCCGAGACATTCATCAAGAAAGTCCGTGCGGTGGGCGGGAAGGTAACGCGTAAGATTTACTCTTCCCATGGCCATTTCTCCCTCGTTCGTCGAACCACCTCTTGGCACATATGGCCAAAGCCTTTTCTCAAAGACGTACTCGGCTTTGTGCGAGAAAACGAATGATAATGATTTAGGCGTTTTTGCCCGTCAGTCTCTGCTTGATCCGTTTGCGGATACGTTCACCAAGGAAATCCAAGAAGGTCACGACAAAAAGAATACACAACAGCACTGTGCTGAACTTGTCCCAACTATTGGGTGAATCGGCATAAAGTTTAAGGTGCAGTCCGATTCCACCGGCTCCCACGTAGCCAATGATACTTGCCGAGCGCACGTTATACTCCAGCATCCACAGGGAGTGACTCCATATCAAGGGTTTCACGTTTGGCCAGAGTCCGTATTGAAAGGCTTGCATGCGGCTTGCCCCTATGTCGCGAAGCGCTGACCGTACGCGAACATCGGCCGCCTCAAATGCCTCGCTGTAGAACTTGCCGAGGTAACCGATGCTATAGAACGTTAGGGCGATGACGCCTGCCAACGAGTTGGATCCGACGATAACCACTGCCAGCAAGGCCCAGAGGAGACTGGGAATAGTGCGAATCATATTAAGGAGCATACGAGTCATAATCACTAGCCACTTGGGGGCTAAGTTTTGCGCAGCCCCGAGAGAAATAAGGAGCGAAAGAGTGATGGCAAAAAAGGTCGAGCAAGCCGCGATTTGGAAGGTTTCCCATAGACTTGCAAGAGTGCGTTCCAGAATCGATAAATCCGGAGGGAAAAACTTTGCTCCGAAACGAGTAAGATTTTCCCAGTAGTTCAAATCTCGTCCGGACCCTTCCAGGGCAGGAAGGGAAAAGCCTACGGCAAGAAGAAACACGAGAAAGGTGAGGTTCACCACGTTCAGGCGATTATACCAAGGAACTAGGTCTTCGCGTGGATCAGATGGCATGGCGGGACACGGATTGAAGAGTCCAGTCTTCGGGACAGTTGGCTGAAAGCTTCAGTTCGCGGTCTGCGAATTGTTCAACTTGCCGAGGGTCGTGAAGGGCCGCGAAAACCGGTCGCCCGTGTTTTCTTGCCTCTCGTTGGAAAATGTTCAAGGCGGCATCAGCTCGAGCGGAGTCGAGACTGGCTACTGGTTCGTCTGCCAGAAAGAGTGCAGGTTCCTGCAAGAGTGCTCGGGCAATCGCCACGCGTTGCTGTTCGCCTCGGGAGGTTTCTG
>CAWVZQ010000269.1:0-4416 GCA_963934405.1 uncultured Opitutales bacterium
ATTGCCGCCAAGACCGTAAAACAATTTTGGTCGAATAAGCTTTGATTTGAGGATAAATTTCGAGTTTAACTCTATTTACCTATAGAGAGGCATTCGCAGAGAAGCGGATGTCTTGCATGCAATATTCTTCGAATTTATATTTTTAAAGTATGATATTCTATCGAGACAAAGCCATGCTTGCAGCCGTGCTGTGTATGCAATTTGCGATATGTGGCGACCTGCTTGCAAAAAAAGAAAGTCTGGTTGCAGATGGCTCCAAACCAGTGAAACTTGCGGGTGGCTTTAAGTTCACCGAAGGGCCGGCTGCCGATAGCAAAGGGGATGTCTATTTCACCGATATTCCGAACAACCGCATTCACAAATGGAGCACGGTCGACAAAAAGCTTTCCACCTTCATCGAGGATTCGGGCGGAGCAAACGGTCTCTACTTCTCCAAAGAAGGTGATATCTATGCGTGTCTGGGCGAAAAACGCTGCGTCACTTCTTTCTATCTCGAAGATGGAACCGAAAAAGAGCTGGTTGGAGATCAATTTGATGGTCGCCCCTTCAACAAACCAAACGATCTCTGGATTCACCCCAACGGGGGCATCTTCTTTACCGACCCCAACTACGGACGGAAGGAATTGTCGCAGGATGGCGAATACCTGTTTTACATCACTCCCTACCGCGACCAAGTTTTCCGGGTAGCTTCCGACCTCAAGAGACCCAATGGAGTCATTGGCACTCCAGACGGCAAAACCCTCTTCGTCGCCGACCCCGGGCAAGGAAAGACCTTCCGCTATACCATCGATGAGGGGGAAGAAGGGGTACTTTCGGACAAAAAACTGTTTGCCGAATCGGGTTCCGACGGGATGACATTGGATAACAAAGGCAACCTCTATCTCACCTCGGGTACGGTTAAAATTCTTAATCCCGAGGGCAAAGAAATCGACAATCTCGCGTTCCCGGAAAAGCCTTCAAACATTTGCTTCGGTGGAGCGGACGGCAAAACCTTGTTCGTCACTGCCCGCACCAGTTTTTACTCTCTAGCCATGCAGGTCGCAGGGGCCGGCTTCGTGAACGCAAGCACTCCTCAAGCCGGCGGTGAAGCGAAAATTACTATAGCCTGCATAAAGGAAAAGCTTCTCTATGACACAAAGAAATTCACTGTTCGCACAGGGCAGAAAGTTACCGTACTCTTCAAAAACGACGATTATCCCCCGCACAACCTAATCTTCGTGAAGCCCGGAACGGCAGACGAGGTAGCGGCGCTCGCAATCGCACTCGGAGCCGAGGGCTTCGCCAAGCAATTCCGACCTGACACCGATAAAATCCTCTGGGGTTCAACCATGTTGGAACATGGCCAAAGGGCTACCATACAATTCACTGCCCCAACTCCGGGCGATTACCCTTACGTCTGCACTTTCCCCGGGCATTCCGTAATCATGCGCGGCGTCATGCACGTCGTAAAATAATTTCGGCTGACAAGCCTTCCGAGCAACTTGGAACCCGTTCCGCTCCGGCCGCTTACTTACCTGCTGGTTGCCGCCATCCCCAAGCAGACAACATCACCTCGACTGCTACGGCAATAAAGCCTGCCGTTGGAATAAGATGGTGGGGTCCAACCGTCCTTTCCGCCAAGCACTTGAAAACGAGCTTTTTCCATATAGCCAGCGGGATTGGCTTCGGCTAACGCAAGTTCGCCCGAATCGCTAAGAATTACAAGTGTGTCGCCCACGAGAATGACGGACCCTAGACCGAAACCTTTTTGCTCCCATCGAGACGAACCTTTACGAATATCCAGACAACACAAGGTTGCGTATTTAGCCCTCGCCCCAGTCTGGCCATGGATTCCATAGGCGTAATTATCTTTTTTTACCAAGCTGGCCATTTGACTGGAAAAGGATTCGGTTTCCCACACCGCCTTTGCGGTTCGACCGCTCACGTCTACCAATGCTGAGCCTTTGCCGTATGCAGAAGAAATAAGAATGGAATTACCCGTATCCAACGGTTGCGCCACGTTGATGCCATATCGAGTCTTATGTTGAAAGCGATAAAGTAGCTTGCCGTCTGCCAGCAAAAATGAACAAAGGCCAGCACGGTTGAAAACCAAGATTTCCGTTGGCTTATTTGCTCGAAGCATAGGTGAGGCATAGCCCGCTTCATCAGATCCGCCTCTCCAAACCAAGTCTCCAGTCTTTGCATTCATGGCAACAAGAGCGCCATCTTTAGATCCCGTATCGACGATCACCTTGCCATCAGAAACCAAAGGTGAACCCGAAAAACCCCAAGTAGGCCGTCGGCCATTAAAGTCTTCTATTAAATCTTTACTCCACAACACCTTGCCCGTCTTGGCCTCGAACGCAAAAAATGCTCCTTCGTGACTGGCCAGATAGAGAATGCCATCGGCAACAGCAGGAGTTGCACGGGAACCACCGTCAAAATACTTAGGAGCCTTTTCGCACGGGAAAGAATGAGTCCATTTCTTTTCACCCGAGTTCGAATCAAAGCAGAATATGGTATTTTTTCCGTTGGCGTTTCCAACCGTGTAGGCCAGCCCGGCAGCCTCGATAACGGAAGAGTATCCTGCTCCGACCTTGGCTTTCCAAAGGGGCTTAGGCTCATCGTCTCCCCAATCTAAACGTAGCCCTTTTTCAGTAGACGCACCGTCTCTTTGAATTCCCCCAAAACCCGGCCAATCATCAGCTAGGCATGGAAAGAAGTTGAGGGACAGCAATAACGCGAAACAAACAAGTCTACAGTTCATCAGCCATTCCTTTCTCTAAACTACAGAATCGTCAACGCCTAACAATAACCCAAAATCCTTTCCGAGAAGATAGGAGGTCGTACGCGGATTCTTGCCCCACCAGGACGAAAAAACTGGTTAAAGGCGACTGTATACAGGGCGACCATCCACCGCCATGGCTATTTCCAATCCATCGGCATAATGTCCGCTCAAATTCGGCAGCAAGGCTTGGGAACCCTCTTTTTGAGCTGACAGCGAAACTACGACGAAGTCGGTTCCCTCTGGCAGTTCAATCTCGCTTTCGACCCGCTCCCAAGTGTTGGGATTCAAATCACTCATGACGCTCGCTTCTTTCTTTGCAATAGCAAGGCTAACCCGACCTTCACGATTAATCGCATGAAGACCAAGTGCAAAAGACGTACTTCCATCGGCAATGCCGACCCCTTGGTTGAAACATACGGAAGATTTTACGATAGTCTTACCATTCGCAAGATTTGTTCCAAGCGAGCGGACATCGAGCACGCTGACAAGTTCGGACACTTCAGCTTTTTTTGCAAATACATCCACTTCCATTCGAGAAAACCGAAGCATGTTACCACCTTTATAAGGTTGCACCCCGAATTCTTCACCCACACTCAAGGCATCTTCGGTTCGCCACGCAGTGACGTTTTCCTTAACTTCAACATAACCACCTTCACCAAAACCTTGTCCGCTCTCCAAAATTTCCAAGCCATAGGCTGCATCAAGTAGAGCTTCTCGATCCTGTCGGGCCAAGTTCACAGTTGAAGATGGTTTGATGGACGAAACCATCACTTTGTTAGTTTCGGAACCAAATACAATCGTGTTAGGTTCGCTGCCAACAACGAGTTTGCCCAATGGGGGTTGGAGCCCGTCAGGGGAATTCGCCCCAGTAATCACACTAGAATGCGAAAGCAGTCGAGATGCTACTTCATGTTCAGCATCCACAACAGGGACACCTTGATCGATAACCAACCAACCAATCAGAGCCGCGACGAAACACGCGGCAACAGCCATTGCAGGACGCAACCAAGCAGAGAAGTCGATTAATGGGGTATAACGCAAAGTGTTAACATCAGACTCAACTCCTGCAAATTCCCAATGTAACATCGATTCCAAAGTTACGAGATCCGCATAACGCCTGCGAGCTTCTGGATTATCCCGAATTATATTCTCAAGGATTTCCTTATCTGCTGGAGACAACGACTCGTCGAAGAGTTGGATGACCAAACGATCCAAATCTTGAAAAGCGTTAGAGGTATTTGACATAAATGATGACTATAAGGGTTCTCCGAACATAGCGACCTTCACCGTATAATTAGCCAAAAGTCGCCAAATCTTGCATTTTTTTTTAACTTTCGCGGGCGAGAAACCCCAACTCGCTGCCAGTCAGCATGTTGCGATCTAAACTTTTTATTAGGCAATTTCCGCTGCCTCTTCCTCGGCCACTTTCTTGCGTACGCATTGGGCAAGTGCAACACGAACTCTGTAAAGGGTAGCCGAAACCGTGCCCATCGGCCTCCCTAATTTTTCTGCAATTTCCAGAAGAGTGCAGTTTTTCTCAAATCGAAGCCGGGCAACCGCACGACTCCTTTCACCTAATTCATCAAGACAATTTGACAAAGCCTTTCTCATTTTTTCAAATCGAGAGTTATCTTCCAATTCTTCCGCCA
>CAWVZQ010000270.1:0-4412 GCA_963934405.1 uncultured Opitutales bacterium
CCCCAACCGCGATCGACAACACGGTCGCATCTATCGCGTGGCGTACGAGGGGAATTCGGGCGGAAAGATCAAATCCCTTGCCGACGCCAAGACCGCTGCGCTGGTTGCTGCCTTAAGCGACGACAACTTGTTTTGGCGCCTCACTGCGCAACGCTTGCTAGTCGACAAAGGAAAGAAGGATGCTGTTCCTGCCTTGCGAAAACGAGTAAAAGGTAAAGGAGTCGAGGCCATTCATGCCCTGTGGGCTTTGCATGGACTAGGTGAACTCGATCATGATTCCCACCGCGCCTCCCTTATCAACACAAATCCCGCAGTGCGTCGAAATGCAGTGCGTGCCCTCGGCATCGACAACGCGTCGACGCAGTTGCTTTATGACAGCGCTACCCTTGCCGACAAGGACCTCCGAGTTCGCCTCGTTGCCTTTACTAAGCTGGCTGCCCTGCCCGAAAGCGATGACCACAAGAAAACGGCCTCTTTGCTAATGAAGCAGCCCGGGAACACAAAGGATGAGTGGCTTCGCATTGCCCTGCAGGCTATTGGTGCCCGGGAAATGAACATCGTGGGCTACGAACGGGGACCCAACCTGCTGCCCAACCCGTCCTTTGAGGAAGTTGACAAAAACAAACTGCCGGTCGGATGGAAGGATCGCACCTACAGCAAGCGTCATCCCGATCTCAAGCAGGCCATTGAGAGGCGCAAGGAATATGTACACAGTGGCAAGGCTTCATTGCTTATAAGTGCAGAGACTCGACATGATTCCAGCCTGTATGCGCCGGTTAAACTGAAGGGAGGTCGCAAGTATTTGCTGAGTGCATGGATCCGCACGGAAGACCTTGAAGGGACTGGTAATGGCGCGCTCATGGGGATACATGAGTTACAGCACGCGGCGAAAACCAAGGGCATTAAGAAAACGACCAAGTGGCAAAAGGTGGAAACGGAGTTCCTTAATCAACAGGATCGCGCTGTTACGGTAAATTGCCTCTTCGGTGGCTGGGGACAATCCAATGGCAGCGCTTGGTGGGATGATGTTTCCCTCACTGAGATTGTCCCGATTTACAAGGAGAAGACCAAGGAGTCTGTTAAAGGAAATTCATTGGCCGGCGAAAAAATCTTCAAGACCCATCTCCTCGCAGGATGCATCCGATGCCATGCGCTCGGCGGCAAGGGAGGAAACGTAGGCCCGGCTCTGGATGGTCTTGCCTCACGCAAGGAACGCGACTACGTCTACCGGAGTTTGGTCAACCCCACGGCAGAACTGGCGGAAGGCTTCGACAAACTAGGCGCCAGCCCCATGCCGCCGATGAACATTCTTCTTAACGATCAGGAAATCGCCGACGTCATGGCATTCTTGATGACCCTTAAATAGCAAATCCATTCAACCAAATATCATGAGTAAGGACATCCACAACATCGCCATCGTCGGGCTCGGCTTCGGAGCCGAGTTCATTCCCATCCACCAAGCCCACCCGAACGTAAACCTCATGGCCGTTTGCCGTCGCAACGAGGAGGAGATGAACAAGGTCGCCGACCAGTTCGACATCGAAAAACGCTACGTGGACTACGACGAGCTCCTCAAGGATCCCGAGATAGACGCCGTCCACATCAACTCCCCCATTCCCGACCACGCCCCGCAGTCCATCAAGGCTCTCCGGGCGGGCAAGCACGTCATGTGCACCGTCCCCATGGCCACCACCATCGAGGAATGCGAGGAACTCTGCAAGGTCGTCGAGGAAACCGGCCTCAAGTACATGATGGCCGAGACCGTAGTCTACAGTCGCGAATTTCTCTACATCAAGGAACTCTACGACAACGGCGAACTGGGCAAGATCCAGTACCTCGCCGCTAGTCATCCGCAGGACATGGACGGCTGGCCCGAATACTGGGAACGCATGATCCCCATGCACTACGCCACTCACGTCGTCAGCCCCTGTCTAGGCATGGTCGACGGGCTCGCCGAGTACGTCAGCTGCTTCGGATCCGGAACCGTGCGCGACGACATCGCCGAGAAAAGCGGCAACAAGTTCGCCGTCGAGACCTGCCACATCAAGCTCAAGGACAGCGATCTCTCCGCCCATGTCTGGCGCTTCCTCTACGACGTCGCCCGC
The DNA here is from genome assembly GCA_963934405.1 of uncultured Opitutales bacterium. Taxonomy (GTDB): domain Bacteria; phylum Verrucomicrobiota; class Verrucomicrobiia; order Opitutales; family Seribacteraceae. The sequence goes on from CAWVZQ010000270.1 coordinate 2,106, forward strand.
CAGTACCGTGAGAGCATCGACGTATACGGCACCAAGAAAAGCTTCGAGTGGACCCTCGTCGAGAACGAGCCCAGCATCGTGCATGTGGCCAAGCGCCCCGAGGCCGAAATCCCCGAGCAGGTCGCAATCCCCGACTACGCCCACCTTCTTCCCGAGCCCATTCAAAAGTTCACCCAAACCATCGAGGACGCCGACCACCTCTCCTTCGTCCAGGGCGGCGGACACGGCGGTTCCCACCCCCACATGGTCCACGAGTTCGCCTCCGCCCTCGTGGAAGATCGGGATCCATGGCCAAACGCCGTAACTTCGGCCAACTGGACCTGCGTGGGCATCTGCGCTCACCAGTCGGCCGAGCAAGGCGGACATCGCGTGAACCTACCCGAATTCACCTTGGGCTAAGTGAAGCACTTAGCCGGGAGCTCAGTGCTTTTGCCAGGGGATCTTGCCGGCTTTTTGGAGGTGGTCCATGAGGGCTCGTGAAAGCTCGTTGGCGATTTTACCGTTGGGTGGCTTGGGGTTCGCCTCCTTCGGGTCGCTCGAGAGATTGACGAGCTGCATGGGCTCGAAGCCAGTGTTCTGTAGAAGCTTCCATGGACCTCGCCGAATGGCGTAGTAGGCCCGACCTTGGTACCTGCGGTTGCCCTCGCGGCGCACCCAGATGAGGGTGCGGTTCGGGTCGCCCTTGGCGCCCTTGAGCCAGATCGGGGCAAGGCTTGCGCCGTCGATCTCGTGCTCCACCTTCACTCCGGCGATTTCGCAGAAGGAGGGAAGAAGGTCCATAGTCATGCCGAGCTCATTACTGCGACCGGGCTTGATGGTTCCGGACCAGACGACGCAGGTGGGGACGCGGATGCCGCCTTCCCAATGGTCCTGCTTGCCCCCGCGAAGCTCTCCGTTGAGGGCGCCGTGCGGCAAGGAGCCTCCGTTGTCGGAGGAAAAGACGATGAGGGTGTCCTCGGCGATGCCCAGTTCCTTGACGGCGTCGAGGAACTTGCCGATTTCGTGGTCCATGTGCTCGACGAAGGCGACGTTGGTGGCGCGCTTCTTGTCGAGCTGAGGCTCGCGCTTTTGCACTTTCTCCAGCCAATCCTTGGGCGGCTGGATGGGAAAGTGAGGTGCGTTGTAGGCGAGGTAGAGGAAGAAGGGTTTCTTTTTGTCGGCGGACTGTTCCTTTACGTAGTCGATGCCCCATCGGGTGAACACCTCGGTAGCGTGGCCCTTGGGTTTGACCTCCTCCTTGTTGCGACGCATCCAGTTCACTCCGCCACGCAGGTGGGTCCAGTAGTCGTCCATCATATCGGCAAGAAAGCCGTGAAAGAAATCGAATCCACGGTCGTTGGGGATGTTGGGCGACTTGAAGCCAAGATGCCACTTGCCTACCATTCCAGTGTGGTAGCCTGCCTTGCTCATGAGATCGGGCATTGTGGGACCGGAGGGGTTGAAGTAGCCCCAACTGTCCTTCTCCCACTGGCGAATAACGCCGGGAGCGCCGACCATGTCGGGGTAGCGCCCCGTGAGTAGGGAGGCCCGGGTGGGGGTGCATACGGTGCAGTTGGCGTAGAACTGATCCATGCGCAGACCTGCTTTCATCAAGCTGTCTATGGCGGGCGTGCGAATATCCGTTCCACCGAAGGAGGATAGATCGCTGTAGCCAAGATCATCAACAAGGATGCAAATGACGTTCGGCTTTTTTGCCACTCCAGACACGGCCAGGGAAAAAAGGAGGCAGAGAAGATAAAGGTAGCGTTTCATGAATGCGAGGAAAGCGGTCTTCTTTTAACAGGCAAGCAAAAGCCCCGGCGAGAACGTTGGGGCTTTGCAGAAAAAGAGGTGGAGAAGGGGGCCTTACTTGACGAAGGCGTGGAGACCATTGGCATGGAGCGCACTAATAAAGGCAGCGGCATTGAAGTCGCCCGTAACCTCGAAGGTCTTGCTTCCCTTCTTCGCGGTGTGGGCAGAAGCTCCGGCGGTTTCGTTGACGGCTTTGGCAACGGCTTTGATGCATTTCCCGCAACAGAGGTGAGTACCGCCCAAGGTCAGGCTCTTCACCTTTTCGTCCTTGGCTCCGCCTTGGCAGTCGATGGCGAGGTCTTTGTTGTCGGACTTTCCGTAGTAGCCGGCCTTAGAAACACCTGTAAGGGCCTTCTTCACCGATGCCTGATCCCCGGTAATGACTACTGAACCCGCTTTTGCATCGCAGGTTGCAGAAGCCCCCGCCTTCTTGACCGCTTTGGTCACACCGTTTACGCACCCCTTGCAGCAGAGATGAACTCCGGAGAGAGTGACTTTGGTTTCGGCGTGAATCGA
>CAWVZQ010000271.1:0-4392 GCA_963934405.1 uncultured Opitutales bacterium
AGCGGGATCCTTGGCCAGGTTGCGCTGGTTCGACTTCGGTTTGGCCCCGGACTTGTTCTTCACCTTGGAGTCATGGTTCTGCTCGAGATACTCGTGAGGGTTCTCCTTCAGATTAAAGAGTTGAGTCTGTCGCACCGTGCCGTTGATTACGTCGTACTTGATCAACTTCCAGTCGCCCTTGCGGACAGAGCGCATGCCCGGCTTAGTGCCACCGCAATAAGCCCCGTACAAAACATCCCGAACCGCCACCTTTTTGCCTAGCAGTACCGGCTTGAAACTCATTCCCTCCGATGTGGGAGGTTGCTCGATCCCGGCGAGGTCGCACAAGGTGGACAAGACATCCAGCAGGTAAACCTTCCCCGGAGCACGACTGCCTGCCTTTATCCCAGGACCCATGGCGAAGAAGGGAACTCTCCAGGTATGTTCGTAGAGGTTCTGCTTACCTTGCAACCCGTGCCGGCCAATCGCCATGCCATGGTCGGCGGTGTAAATAACGTAGGTGTTCTCGAGCTCGCCCATGGCCTTCAGTTTTTTCAACACACGAGCCACTTGATGGTCAATGTTCTCGGCGCAAGCCAACTGACGGCCAATTTCGTTCCGTATCGTTACCTCGTCGCGCCGTTCCCAGACCCCCCCTACCGACACCTCGTCACGCAAGCCGGGATGGCCATGGTGAAAAGGATGCTTGGGCAGCCAGTTAAGGGGCAACTTCGGAGCCTTAGGATTGGAAAGAGGGAATGATTTCTTATCGCGATGATTCACCGCCCCATATTTCGCTAGAAGGTCTGGGGTGCCGTCTCTCACGTCATGTGGATGGGAAAAACCGAAGTAGATGAGAAAGGGATCCTTGTCCTTCGTCTTTGCCCGGTCGTTCAGGTAGTTCAAAACCTGATCGCCGTGCCAGTGACTACCGGTCTCCTTGGTGCCTCCTCGCTTGGTGGCGTCATGGCGCACCGTGAACTGGGCATTGGCGCTGCTGTAGCTGTTGCCGTTCTTGCAGGTCCGCATAGTATCGTAGCCAGCTCGGTTGAAGGTTGCGGGAAGCGTGTGACTGAGGATTTCCTTTCCATTGGTGACTCCTTCTTCGCGTTTCAAGTGCTTTTTCCCACGACGAGGCAGATGCCACAAAGTACGACCGGTCATGACCATCGTGCGCGATGGCGAGCAAACTGCACCGGACATCGATCCCATGTGGTAGGCTTGATCGAGGATCATACCCTCAGCAGCCAACCTGCCGATGGCAGGGGCATCCAAGGGTGAAGACGGATCGTAGGCCTTAAAGTCGAAGGGCGACTGGTCGTCTGCAATTATGAACAATATGTTCGGACGTTTGGCATAGATCGGAAGAGAGCAGATACCGACAAATAGTAGAGAGAGAAGTCTAGGAATCATAAAGTGCTTATTTCAACGCAAATAAACTTGAATCTAATTCTAGCAAAGTAAACTCAAGTTCAGGATTTTTTAATATTCAGGCTAGTTATGAAACAAGTCGCTTTCGAATTACTTTTTGGTAGCAACGGCGTAATAGGCACCGAGCTCACCCTGGGGGATATGGAAGTAAGGAGAAAGCTGTTGGACACCCTTGTTCAGCTTGGTCGTGAAAGTAACCATAACGGCCTTGGCCCCAACAGGCTTGGTCTCGAGGTCCTTGCCGTTGATCCGCAGGGTAGCCTTGGTCGCATGGATGCCGTGACCCGGGTTGGCCCGGAAGGCCACGCTGGCGCCGGGCACGTTCGGCTCGGCGGGAAGAACTGCGTTGATCGGCTTATTGGCTTCCGGCGGCCATCGCAGGAGAGAAATCTCATAGGTGCCGGCATTCAGCACCTTGATCGCCCAATGCCCCTTGTGAATCATGTTTTGCGGCGTATTGCGCTTCCCCTTGCCCTGGACGCCGGCGCCGCGGCGAATGTGCCCTTGGTTCCACGGGGTGTGGGCCTCTTGGATCCAATCGTGACTAGTCATGGTGACGACTCGGGCGTCGGGGTGACCGAAATAGATTTCCGTGGTCTCAGCGAAGGTCGGTTCCAGCTCGGCCCACCACTTGTCGTAAAAGGCACGCATCTTGGCCACTTGGTCTGGGTTTTCCTTGGCGACGTTCTTTTCCTGACTGGGATCCTTGTCGATGGCGTAGAGCTCAGTCCCGTTCACAAGACGCCAATTCTGGGACATCACAGAGGACTTCCGCCACTTGATGGGGTCGCGCACCCGCTGGGAGTCGGTGACCAGAAAGCGGTCGGTCCACTGGGGCTTCGAGCCTGGCTTCAGCAGGCTCGCTATGGAGGTGCCGTCGAACTTGTAGCCCTTCGGCTTTTTCGAGCCCGTAAGCTCGAGCAAGGTCGGAGCGACGTCCACCGCATGGCAAATGGTGTCCACGACGTGCTTCTTGCCCATGCCGCCCTTGGGCCAATGCAGAAAGAAAGGCACCCGGTGGCCACCATCGTACTCGCTTCCTTTCTGTCCGCGCATTCCCGCATTGAAGATTTGCCGCCCACTGGCCGTACCGTTATCGGTGGTGAAGATGAAAATGGTGTCGTCGTGAATGCCCAGTTTTTTTAGCAGGGCTCGCGTCTGACCGACATTGTCGTCTATGTTGGTTATCATACCAAAAAAGGAGGCGATTCTGCCCGACTGCCCCTTGTACATGTCGAGGTACTTCTGCGGACAATGGAAGGGACCGTGAGGCGCATTAGTGCAAATGTAAGCGAAGAACGGTTTTTTCGCCTTGGCGTTCTTGGTGATGAACTTGTTCGCCTGCTCGAAAAACACATCGGTGCAAAAGCCCTTCGCCTTAACGATCTTTTGGTTGTGAAAGTAGCCGCCGTCGAAATAGGAGTTGTCCCAGACGTCGGGCGTTTGACCAACCCCGCCTCCGCCGTGACGATACACTTCCTTGAAGCCGCGGTCTTCAGGGCGGTAGGGGTAGTTGTCACCCATGTGCCACTTGCCGAACATACCGGTCTCGTAGCCGTTGTCCTTCAGCATCTGCCCGATGGTGCCCTCGTTGGCTCGGAGCATGGACCGTCCCATGATTGTGTGCCAAACGCCTGTCCGATTAGTCCAGTGGCCCGAAATCAAAGCCGCCCGGGTAGGCGAGCAGGTAGGAGCCACGTGGTAGTCGCTCAGCCAGACCGACTCGTTGGCCAACTTATCGGTGTGTGGCGTCTTGATCACGGGGTTGCCCGTACAACCGAGGTCGCCATAGCCTTGGTCGTCGGTGATGACCAGCACGATATTAGGCTGCTTGGCGAAAATCGAGAATGCCAAAAGGGCAAAGAGCATAGATATGAGTATCTTCATGTATTGAAATAAGGATTAAGTTAAGAAAAGGTAACGGGTAGAAACAACAATTCTGAAAGGATCGAACGCAATTAGACAAAGCAAAACTAAAGGACAGGAAGTATTTCGAGAGAGAGGTTTATTTCTTCCTAGGCTTTTTGCCCGCCTTTTGCTTCTCCGTCTTCCAAGGAATCGATCGGTCGAAGATCGCACCGTATTGCTCGTAACCGTTGTAGTCCACCGAGTCGCGCTTCCACGCCTCCACCGCTGCATCGTAAACCCCACGCATCTTCTTCAAGTCCTTGCCCTTGAGCGGCGCTAGATTGGTCAGCTCACCCGGATCCTTGGCCAAGTGGTACAATTCCTCGGTCGGTTCGAGCTCACCCCCTTCGTAAGGCCAGTAAACGTATTTGTAGTCACGGGTCACCACCCCGTAGGAATGAGCTGCTTGCGGGCCCCATACGTTGATAAGGGCAGCCGTCTCGCGAACTGCGGCCTTGGGGTTGTCCAGAAGGGGAAGCAAGCTCACCCCGTCCATCTCGGCGGGCACTTCGATCCCTGCCAAATCCAAGATGGTGGGCGCCATGTCGATGTTGGCGGTAAGGGCGGCGGAACGTAGCTTCTTTCCGCTGCTGGAGTGACGAGGATCAAAAATAATGAGAGGAACGTTGCTCGATTCTTCATAGGGAAGGACCTTCGAGCCGTAGCCATGAGAACCGCAGAAGAATCCATTGTCGGAAGTAAATATGAAAACCGTATTTTCAACCACTCCGGCCTCCTTGACCGCCGCCCTGATCATGCCGACGGCCGAGTCCACCCCGTGCACCATTTGGTGGTAGATGGCCATTACCTCGTCGTAACGATCGCTATACCCCCAACTCACGAAGCGCTCGTACTGGCGACCCTGTTTGCTCTGCAACGAGAAGTGCTTGCCGTACTCGCGTCCGTAGTTGGCGGGCTTGGTGAATTTCTTCCCCGCGTACACCTTGTCGAAAATCGGATCCGGTTGATCCGGCTTATGAGGCGCCTTGAAACTGACTGACAGACAGAACGGTTTACCCGACTTGGCCGACTCCCGCACAAAGTCTCTCCCAAACGCCCCGTAGGACCGCGACG
>CAWVZQ010000272.1:0-4385 GCA_963934405.1 uncultured Opitutales bacterium
TCGCGTCCCGCCCTCCCCGATTCCTGAGAAAAGTGCTCTATGGATTTCGGCATACGAGCGTGCAGAACATAGCGTACGTCCGGACGATCAATGCCCATGCCGAAAGCCACCGTCGCCACCACCACCCGGCACTCGTCCGACATAAACGCATCTTGTACGCGAGATCGATCTGAGCTCAACATTTCGCCGTGGTAAGCCATTGCGTTCACACCTTTCGCCTGCAGTTTCTCAGCCAGTGCGACCGTATCCTTGCGGCGGATGGCGTAGACAATGCCCGCATCTTTGGGATTACGACGGACGACGGAAAGAATTTGGTCGAATCCGTCTCCCTGACGGGGATAGAATTTATAGGTCAGGTTCGGTCTGTCCACAGACCCGATCACCAGTTCCGGATCCCTCATTCGAAGACGATCCCGAATATCCTCGATTACCCTTGGAGTGGCAGTGGCAGTACAAGCGAAAAAAGGTATTTCCGACCAACGATCTCGCAATTCGCCCAAGGCGAGGTAATCGGAGCGGAAGTCATGCCCCCACTGGCTTATACAATGAGCCTCGTCGACAATAACCATGCCGATTTTCAGTCCCGAGACCAATTCTTCGAAACCTTCCCCACGCACCCGCTCAGGCGTAACATAAAGCATGGAAAGTTCTCCCCCTCGCAAACGTCGTAAAGCCTCTCCCCGCGAAGCCGCATCCTGAGAACTGGCCAGCATTTCAGCGGCGACGCCGTTTAACTTGAGCCCATCCACCTGATCCTTCATCAAAGAAAGTAGAGGAGATATTACCAGATTCAGCTTCCCATTGCAGATGGAAGGCGTCTGAAAACAGAGACTTTTCCCGCCTCCTGTTGGTAATACAAGCAAGACGTCGCGACCCGACAAGGTCGTCTCTATGGCTTCCTTCTGGTTTGGGTAGAGGCGGTCGAAACCCCAAGTTTCGCGAACGACGTCAAGATAGTTTTGCATGGATTGTTTGAGTAGACTTTCTTCCGAAAGCTTTGTCGGCAAGTCAAGGTAAAGGACTATTGCCAAGACCTTCCTTTGAAGTCTACTTATTAGCCATGTTTCGCAGACTCATTATTGCCATACTCTCTGCTGTATGTGGAAACATATTCAAAACCGAAAAGGCAATCGGCTACCGGACCTTAGTGTAATGCCACTCGCACCTCCTATGACTGACAAGGAAAGCAGCAGCACCATCGAGAACCTTTTCGACCGCGACCGATCTGCGCCCACTTGCGAAAAAGTCAGAACTAGTCGTCTCACTTTGCCAGACGACGGGAAACTCGGCACTCCCAAAACAGTCGCCTACGCGTCTCTCGCCCTGCCCGAAAAGTGATTGGCCGACTGACGCCATTTTTCCTTCCTCTCATCGTCGTTCTGGCCCAAGAGGATGTATTGGAACCGATAGAAGTTCAGGGCATTGCGAGACCTGCGAACAGTCCGGAAATCATTGTTTTCGATCGTCAAGACATCGACGCATCACCAAGCATACACTTAGACGATCTCCTCCGATCCAATCCATCGTTCAGCACCTACCGTAGATCCGGTTCAGGTATTGCCCACCCCACAAGCCAAGGAGTGTCCCTAAGAGGGGCAGCAACTAGCGCGACCTCACGGTCTCTTGTACTACTAGACGGAATACCATTGAACGATCCGTTTGGTGGCTGGGTCCGCTGGAATCGCTTCTCTCTCTCAGATCTGGAAGCCGTCCGCTTTGGCCGAAAAGGCGCCTTTGCCTCGTCGGCAGGAAGCATCACCCTCCAGAGTCGTCGACCCACGGATAAGCCAATCCACCACCTTGGTCTTGCCGGCGGTGATGTCCACGGTTTCTCCGTGCACGGATTCACCGCTACGACCACCAGCGAGGAGGACTGGGAAGCAACGGCCGGTTTCCGCATGGAAGATTACACCGGACACCCCGTGATTCGGGCCTCCCAACGCGGACTTGTTGACGATAACGCATGGAGTCGCATGCAGGCGGCCCGCGCAACTGCATCCCATTCCTCCCTATTCGGTCGTTTCACGATGAGTTTTGCAGGTTTTGATGAACATCGCGGCAACGGCACCCCACTGGGCCGCAATCAAGGGCATGGTCTCGATTGGTCCCTCGGATTGGAAAACGAGGGTGTCCAGACAACCCTCTTCGGTCAGGAACGCGACTTTGCGAGCGTCTTCCCCAAGGTGATCGGACCAAAGGAGGACCGAGGCGAGGAAGAGATTGCCCTCGATCAATTCTCCGTCCCCGGGTCCTCGGTGGGGTTCGTAAACAAACACTCATGGGAAGTCGGCGAACACAATATGGGGTTAGCAATAGTGGCTCTTCGGCGAGAAGGAGAAACAAACGAGGACGCCTATGGCAAACGCCGCATAGCTGGGGGAAAACAAAGTCAAGTGGGTATATCGATTAGCGATCAATGGAGATTTGCAGACAAGTGGAAACTGGCAACTGACCTTCGAACCGACTTGCTGCGAGAAGATGGTGGCATGCGTAAGCGTTGGAATCTTGCCAACGGAACAGTGCTGGAAGAAGAAAACTTTCCAAACCGCGAAGACCTCGAGATCGGCGGTTCGTTGGCATTGACCAGAAAACTGTCGGAGAACCTTTCGGTCCATGCCTTCGTCCGCACCAAAGTCCGACAACCCACCTTGAATGAACTGTACCGCCCCTACCGAGTGGGGGACTTCTCCGTGTCCGCCAACGAGAATCTCGAAACAGAACGCATCACTGGGTTAGAACTCGGTCTGGATTGGGATGCTTCAGAACGTTTCGCGGTTTCCCTCAACCTCTTTCACGACTGGCTTCACGACTCCATCGCCAATGTTTCGAATCCTGCAATAGACCAAGAGAACAACGCCACCAGATGCAACCTCGATGATTCACGGATAAAGGGTCTCGAACTATCGATCGAGTGGTTTCTAGCAAAGGAACTCTCTCTAAACCTTCATGGTCTGCTAATGGATACCGAAGTGAAGAACAGTCTTGAAAACCCCGGACTGGCAGGCAACCGGTTTGCCCAAGTCCCGAAGCAACGCGCCACCGCCTCGCTACTCTGGTCGCCAAGTCTGTGGGAACTGCGCCTAGATGCCCGCCACGAGTCCGAACGCTTCGACGACGCCCGAAATTCCCGATTGCTCGACAATTGCCTCGAGCTCGACGTATTCCTTTCGAGAAGATTTTCGAAAAACACCCGCTTATTTCTTACGGTAAACAACGTAACGAATGAGGAAACCCAGACCCACCGTAGTGCAGAAAGCCTCGTGTACATCGAAGCTCCGAGAAACTGGTTGGCAGGTTTTGATTGGAAATTCTGAATTGGACTCGTTACGATAAGCAATCCGTCATCATTTGAAACTAACAAATTTGCAGCTGTTGGCTTGCGTTCGCGCGCTAGAGATCTAATAATAAAGCTTGAAAAAGAGATATTTAAGCTGCAGATTAATGGATATTTAGTAAAAAGCTTGAAAATACAATTCATAATCGCATAAAGCAATGAAGCATAGATACTTAAGTCCGAAAAACCTGGGGGTAATCTTACTTGTTTTCACGATGTGCTCAGCATCGGCTCGTGATTTCTCGTCAGTGAACGGCCAGAAATTATCAGGCGAGGTGATAAAGTACTACGGCGACTACGTACTCTTCAAGCGTTCGGCGGACCATCAGCTTTTCCGTTTTAAAATGGAAGTTCTATGCGACAAGGACCAAGCATTCGTCAAAAACAACTTTGCCCCGGATCGCGAGGACGTCCCGACTCTTCCTCGCCCTCTATCATCGCGAGACATTACTAAGTTCGCTTTGGGAGTAGATGGGTTAGTTGAAGCACAGCTCCGAAAATACCAGCAGCGTCCAAACAAAACCATCGAGGACGAGGCGTTTGTCCGTCGCGCCTATTTAAAAATTGCAGGAAGAATTCCGTCCTTGGAAGAAACTCAAACCTTCCTCAAGAACGGTCGGCGGACCTCAAAAAGACATGAATTGGTAGATCAGCTCCTAGGTTCCGACGGGTATGTCAGCCACTGGTATCACTTCTGGGCCGATATTCTTCGGGCGAAAGAACGAATGCAAGGTGCAGCGGGCATGTCGGGGAAACCCTATGTTGCGTTTATTAAAGACTTCTTGCGAAAAAATAAAACCTATGATCAGTTCGTGAGGGAATTATTGTCCTCCACAGGACCTGTCTGGGAAAAAGGTAATGGAGCGGTGGGCTATTATTTCCGTGATCGAGGTATGCCTTTGGACAATATGGCCAATACGGTAAGAATTTTTCTGGGAACTAGTTTGGAATGCGCTCAATGCCATGATCATCCCTTTGATCGATGGTCCCAGAAGCAATTTTACGAAATGGCCGCCTTCACCCACGGCGTAGGAGATGCTCGCAGGAAAGT
>CAWVZQ010000273.1:0-4381 GCA_963934405.1 uncultured Opitutales bacterium
GCACGAGGGCCTTGCGGAGAGAATCGGGACTGCGAAGGTCGCTCACGATCGATTTGGCTAAGGCGTTGGTCTTTCCGGAACCTATGTCAAAGGCTTTCAGGTTCTTTTGGGCGGCACCCTGATGGGCGCTTGCTCCCTTTTGACGGTAGGCTACTTGGTCGGACCTTTTCGGTGGGGTTTGGGTTTTGTGGTCTGGAGAAGGGGGTTGAAGTGTAACTATTGGCGGTGGCGGCGTAACTACGGATTCTTCCGGAATCGGTTCGATACTTTGCTGAAATCGTTGATGTTCCTGTTCCCCGACCTCCCTGTTTTTTTCCCAGAAGTCGCGAAGGACATCGCGGAGTTGAGGTGCCTCCTCCTCATCGGATTCGGGGCGTTCAGCGGGTTGTCGCGGAGAAGGGGGTGGGGCGCCTTCATCGTTTTTCTTCTTTTTGAAAAGCCTCCCGAACAGGGACGCGAGCACCAAGAGCACTATGATTAGACTGTCGAACGAGATGTCTGGCATCTTTCTTTCAGGTGCTCAGCGTTTGCTGACGTGGAAAAGCTTAGGAGTTTTCCTCGGACTTTGAAATCGTTTCGCGCATATCGGTGTCGGCCTGAACATTGCGCATGCGATAGTAGTCCATGATGCCGAAGTTGCCGCTGCGGAATGCTTCCGCCATGGCAAGCGGAATTTGTGCCTCGGCTTCCACCACCTTGGCCCGCATCTCTTGCACCTTGGCACTGTTTTCTTGCTCCATGGCGACGGCTGCGGCACGACGGATTTCCGCTTGCGCTTGGGCAACTTCCTTGTCTGCGGCTGCCTGAGACGTGCGTAGCATTGCCCCACGGTTTTCGCCAAGGTCGACGTCGGCTATGTCGATGGAGAGGATCTCGAATGCGGTTCCTTGGTCAAGTCCTCTCGCTAGGACGCTTTCGGTAATGGAGTTGGGGTTTTCCAGGACGATCTTATAGTTTTCCGAAGACCCGATAGTGGAGACTATGCTCTCACCTACGCGTGCAATAACTGTTTCTTCCTGAGCGCTGCCAACGTATCTATCGAGGTTGCTGCGAACGGTGACGCGGGCCCTCACCTTTACTTGGATCCCGTCTTTTGCTACGCCGTCAATGGTATCGCGACCCTCGATCACACAATCGATGACCTTAGGGCTGATGGAGGTGCGTACTGCTTCCAGAACGGATTTGGTGGTGCCTTTGGTGGCCAAGTCGATGGCGCATGCGCGATCCCACGACAGTTCTATGTTCGCCTTCAATGCCGCAATTAGGGCCTGAACGGTCTGCACGACGTTGCCTTCGGCCAAGTAGTGAGCTTCCAGTTCGTCGGTGGTCAAAGGAATCCCCGCTTTCATTGCTGTAATGCGAGCATCCACAATTAGACCGACGGGAACGCCTCTTAGCCGCATAGCCAAAAGGGTGCTGAAGCCAACCTTGGCTTTCGCGAGCAAAGCTTTCAACCAAGTGTTGAAAAAGGAGATGATGATGAAAAAGATGACGAGGCCGACGACAAGTGTTAGGCCGGCTAGAATATATTCCCACTGCATGATTTTTTGTTTTTAGGGTGTTTGGTTGATCAATGATTCGATGTGTTTTCTAAGAAAAGATTATGAGAAACTAGCTTTCTAGGCATCGGTCGGTAAAGCTCAAGGTCAGAGTTTTCTTACTTTCAGTCTATAGCCGTCCTTGCCGCTTACGCTTAGAGCCGTGCCCTTTGGCACGTATCCGTCCTCGCAAAAGGCATCGTATCGGTCGTCTCCGATTGCGATTACGCCTTCGGGTTTCAATGGTGTGGCCGCTTTCCCTTCCATGCCCACCACTTCATCTGGTGCGACCGGAGGGTTGCTGGATCCGCTCACGGATTTACCTAAGAAAAAGGCTTTGCCCAGCCGGCTCCCTTCCAGCCATCTCAATTCAATCAAGACCAAGAAAATGGCCCCGATCCCTCCGAGGAGAAAGGTCAAGCCGGAGGCAAACCAGTCGCCATATTCCTGATGAGCCGCCACCGAGGCGCCGACGATGCAACAGAATCCCAAAAGGCCCAGTATTCCGCCAGGTATCAAGACCTCAAAGAAGATCAAGGCGTAGCCGATGAGTATCAGACCGATTATCCAGCTCATGCGTCTTTCTTTTTGGTTACCTCGAGGTTGAAATCCCTATGGCCCACTACCTCGACGGTTTCCCCCTTGCGGATTGTTCCGGATCGGGCTTGAGACTCGTAACGCCGACCGGCTATTTCCACTTCGCCCGTGGGATACAGTTGGGTGACGGCCTTGCCCTCCGTTCCGATGGCGGGCAGTTCATCGGGAGCATCGGACGAATCCGCCCCTCCCGTGACCACAGGATTCGCGCCGCCCACCGCGTTGTCTAGGACGAAATTGTTCCACAACGGCGTGTGAGGCAATAAACGTGCCGCCAAAAACCCGAGGCCGACCGTGATCAGCAAACCATAGCATAAATCCAAGATCGGTTGTCGAAACAAGTCGATGGACCATGTGAAATCGGGAGTTGGCCACACGTCGACCATTGCCCAAAGCAAGGAGCCTAGCATCATGATCAGCCCCAGCAAGGCGGGCACCACCAATCCGGGGAACAGAAAAACTTCCAGCGCCACTAGGCATGCCCCGAGAAGAAAAACGATGACTTCCTCGTAACCTGCAAAACCCGCAACGTACTTGCTCCCGAAAAATATCATCAACAAAACCAGTCCCGATGCCCCGAATACTCCGAATCCCGGAGTCTTGAACTCAATGAACAGCAAAAGCATTCCCAGCCCCATGATGATCGGTCCCACGCTATTCAGCCATAGCCCGAGTTCCTCTGCCCAGTTTACCTCCATGCGGACAATCTCGTAGTTGCCTTCCCCATACTTTTCGGCGAGCAAGTCCTCGATCGTCTTGTAGATGCCGGTACCCAGCAGCGGTTGGGGTGGTTCACCGTATTCCACGACGGCTTCTTCCGCAGTGAGTGTCAGCAATTCTTCGTCCCCTTGGATTGGGGCACCATCCGCGGTCAAGGGTTGCTCACCCTCTATGAAGAGTGTTTCGTTCGCGTCCATCATTGCGGCCATCACCCGAGCGCGGTATCGATGCTTGACCGTGAAACTACGTATTTTCGCTTTCAGGTAGGAATTCACTTTGCGTTTCATCGAGGAATCGATGTTTCCACCACCACCGCTCACGGCTTCTGCCGCCCCGATCTGCCCATAGGGGGCAAAGGCGATCTCGTTCGTGGCGACTGCAATGTAGGCGCCTGCGGAAATGGCCTCCGTGTTGACGTAGGTAATGATTGGTCCCTCGAAACGCTCGAACGCTTCGACTATTTCCTGCATGATCTCGAGCGTCACTCCCAGTTCGCCACCGGGCGTATGCATGTCGAGGATGACGGTCGTCGCCTCCGCTCGAATGGCGTCCTTCAGCCCTCTTCGCAGGATATCGAGAATGGGCCCGCCGATCTGGTCACGGACCGGGATGACGTAGGCCTTGGCCTTTCCTTCCCCTGTTTTCGCTTCCTTGCTAGCGTTGGTTTCGATCGCGAGTTCATCATGGCTGGCGTTGCTTTCAGCGACGCCCACGGTCGAACTGGCGTTTGCCTCGTCCTCAACGCTGGCATTTTCATCCGCAAGCACAGGAAGTGCAAATCCAAGAATGGCCATTACGGAAGCAATGGCGTGGGTAGTTGTAACTTTTTTGGCCAAGTGTTTTATTATTGTTTACGAAAAGGCATTGCGCAAACCGTAAAGTGGAGTCAAAGGAAAGGTAATATGGAAACCATTTCCTACCAAGGCATGGAAATTCGGCGCTGGGACGTCGGGCCCTCCACTTTTCTCGCCTCGCCCGAGCGAGGAGCTCGTCTCATGAACTGGCACGTCAACATGGGCGATGGTTCCGTTCGCGACGTCATTCACTGGCCCGAAAATGCCGACACTTCCCAATTCGCCAAGGTCCGCGGCGGCAATCCCATTCTTTTTCCCTTTGCCGGTCGCAGTATTCGTGCGGGCGATCTTGACAAGTGGCTCGCCCCGGGTGGCGAGGTGCTGCCCATGCCTCAGCACGGGTTTTCCCGCAACAGTCGCTTTAGCATTTCCTCGATCGACGACCATGGTTTTGCGGCCGACTTGATTCCCGACGAGCAAGCTAAAATCGCTTATCCGTTCGATTACAAGTTTTCCGTCGTTTATCGTTTCTCGGAATTGTCCTTGCAGATCAGCTTGATTTTGGAAAACGAAATGCGGACCGCCATCCCATGGGCGGCCGGACATCATTTTTATTTCCAGTTGCCATGGCGGCAGGGTCTCTCTCGTTCCGATTACCAGTTGTCCATCCCCGCTCGCAAGGTAAGGCAATATAAGCAGGGTGGCCTCCTCGAGAAGGTCGATCCTCCAAAG
>CAWVZQ010000274.1:0-4377 GCA_963934405.1 uncultured Opitutales bacterium
CCAGTAGGGAACATAGGAGGCGAAGTACTTCCAAGTCCTGCGTGTCTGGTCGTTCCAACCTGATCCATCGTAGTCGAAAACGTCTTCCTCGTTCTGGTGAGGGTTTCGTTCGGCAGGATCGTTGCCTCGGACAAGAGCCGAGTAGTTGCCGAAGTAAACGTCTTTGACGTCCTCCCACTTGCCGAAATCGTCACGGTCGGGAGCAGTGGCGATTTCTATTTCTTCGCGAGCGGGCAGGCCATAGTCGTCTTGACGGGAAAAGAAACCGGGGAGAGTCTTTCGGATTTCGGCATCGGGTGTTCCCTTCCCAAAGATTTCCACACCCTTCTCGTCCAGTTCTGCGTCCCATGCGACATGATTAAAAGGAGCGTCCACCATAACACCAATTCCCTCGGCGTCGGCCGCCATCACGAAATCCCGAAAGGCCTGCATCGCGGCAGGGCGAGTGTTGGCCTCGCTCAGTTGCGGCATCACCTCGAAGAAGTTCTTCACCGCGTAGGGACTACCGGGGTCGGCGGGTTGACCATTCACGGTTTCTCGTCCGTCCACGCCACGGGGGTGTATGGGTTGGAACCAGAGCCAATTTGGACCGAGTCCCTTCAGATACTTGAGGTTCCAACGATTATCGTCGTGGAGATCCTCAAAAGTGCTTCGGGTCGCGAAGGAGTCTCCTGTAGCATCGACAGTAAGCGGGTTGAGTTCGTACATGATGGCCTCGCGGGCCGTCTTAGGAGTGACCACTATCGCATGATCGCGACGACCATCGCTCGAGTACCAGTGCCAGATATCGGCATCGCCCTTCAGCTTGAAGCGAGCTGTCAAACGGTAGGCTCCAGTCTTGCGAGCCTTAAGTTGGCAAACCCAAGCACCAGCCTCTCCGCGAGCCGGATCCAGAGTCATTGCATGGACTTGGAAGTAACCATCGTTGTTTGTCAGAGAAACCGAATCACGTTTCGGTGGCTGAATGCCGTCCTCGATGCCGTCTTCGTTTGAGTCTCCCGTAGCGAGATCCCGGTTATTCAGGTTTGTGTAGACTTCCGCCACAATAACATGGGAAGCCTCGAGTACAATTTCCACGGTTTCCTCGTCTCCCTTAACCTCATCCACGAAGAAGTTGGTCGTGGTATAGTCGGCGGAAACCCGGTTGACCGTGAGGATGGGGTTGGTCGGTCCGTGACTTACGAAATCAGTGGCAACTGTGCGAACGGTGCGCAAGTCGACACCAATCCCGGCATCTTTGTAGTCGACGATGACACTCTGTCGAAAATCGTCGGGAGCCCCTGAAGGGTTCCGCAGGATGGGAAGCTTGTAGACGAGGGCTGCCAAACCAGAGACCACGTTTCGCTCCACCCATGCACTCGAAACATCTTGTGCCACAGCCAAGGGATAGGGTGGCTCTTGAGCAATGGAATCGTCGATTCCAATCGTTAAGTTGGCGATAATCTCGGCATCACTCCGCCCGTTAACGAGTCCCGAGCTTAGGTAGGTCTTCATGACATAGTCCTGTCCGACCTTGTCCCCGTCCCGCTGGGGCCAAGTCACGAAGAGTCGATGACTCGGACCGCTAGTCTTCACCTTTCGCTCTAGGATGCGGAAGTGACCCTCCTCTGCGTCAAGCGACAGGTCGGTTGACGAGGAAGCCTCCCGCAAGGCGATGCGCACGGTGCCTTCGCCTCCGCCAGAGGACACATTACGGTAACTGAAGCGCCATTCCTTTGGAAAATCGGCTCCAAGATTCTGTCGTGAGGTGATTTCCACAGCGGATGCCCAAGCGCTTGAATTCCCGTCGACGGTTTCCCCGTTGCCGTTGAGGGCGCCAGTTTGACCATCGTCGTTGGTCGGGTCGTCGTCATCAATGTGGAAGAGTACCTCGGTGACGCTAGGGTCGGTACGGACGACAAACCCGTATTCCGAGCCGAACAACTCCTGTCCATCACTGTCCGGATAGGTCACCGTGCCTTCGGGGCGTTTTGCATCGTAGTAAAAGGTCCGCTTGAAGGTATTGTAAATGGAAGCTTCACCGAGTCTGCTCAGGAAGGCCCGCCCCTTCACAAAGTGGAAGCCCTCCTTCAGACCAGTTAACTTGACGCCATAGTCACGGTGCGGATAATACTCAATGGCTTCTGCATCGAAACCGTCTATCTCGAAGGTGGTTAGCATCTTCTTTTTGAGAGCCACAGAGGACTCGTTTTTCGGAAAAACGCTAGCCAGTGAAGCACCTTTCAACTCGTTGCGATACACACCGATCTTGTATTTGAAGATTCCTGAGTCCGGCAAAGGAACAGTGGCTTTCCACCAATCGACGGTGGGCTCTTGTTCGTCGGAGTGGGAGAAGGCGAACGAGGTAACTTTCGTCGTGCCGATGCCGCCCCCCCCTGCCCCCTCGGGATTACTGCCGTCGATCACATGGTAAAGGCGAGCTTGGTTCACCTCAAGGCTGTAGCCTATTTTCACCCAAACAGTCGCTGAGCTTGCCGTAACCTTGAACTGCTTTTCCCCTTGGTCATTGTTTTGCTCTGGGTCGTGATACACCCAGTGGGCGGTATCATTTTCATAGGAATCAGCTCCAGAACCACCGTTCACGGTAAAGAAGGAACCGTTATCGGCAGACCACCAATAAGTTTCTGCCCCTATGGATCCTATCATGTTGCGACTTGCATCGCCTGCGGCGAATTTCTCCGGCCCTTGCCTTCCGACGAAATCCATTTGCTCGAATCCAAGGTAAACATCGGAGGAAAGTGCAGGCGGATTGTCCCGTTTCCCGTTGCCATTAACATCGACACCTCCGTCGACATTGAGCAAAATATTCTCAGCTGAACCATCGGCCCGAACTACGAACTTCAAGTTCTTGCCACTAGTGACTCTTGGGACTTTCCATAAATAAGAAAAGTCCGTTTGGTTGGCATCGGATACGCCATAAGGATTGAAAGCGGGATCGCCATCAGACCCGTCAGTTCTCCAAGTCGAGATGGTTTCCACCTCTTCCCCATCCTGTAAAATGCTCAAAGGATGCCCCCCCGCCAATTCCCACAGGTCCGAAGGTTCCGGGCTCCTCCAGGAAAAAAGGAAATAGCCTCCTGCAGGAATTGCCACTTGGTTTAACTGACTGGCATACTTGTAAAAGCCTCCCCCATAGGATGAATAATTATAGAGGTAAGCGTCATTGTCCGTCCCGCCGTCAGCGAGAAACCCTGTGGTGAACCCACGTGCCTGACCACTCGAGTAATTGTCGTTAATCATAACGAGTCCGACCGTACCTGCGGCATCGGACATGCCGGGGTTGTCTCGCTTGTCCACTCGTTCGTAAACCACCACGTCGCCGTCGCTCCAGCGTCCCACTTGGTAACCCCTAACGAAGTGTTCGTGAAAATATAGCAGGTTAGGAATGCGATTGTCCCCGAATTGACCAAGGAAATTGGTGTTTGCATGGCGTGGGAAAGCTCCTCCGCTCCCTTTGAGAAGTCCTGCCTTATGGTTGCCGTCCGAATAAATTATTCCAATTCCTCCACGAGTTAGGTAGAGAGCATGTTGCAACTCACGTCGGGCAGCATAATCGCTATCGTGGCTTTGGGCGTGCATAACCGAAGAACCGGGTGCAAAGCCATGGCCACCAGATGCATCCATTCCAGCCAAGGTGCCCGATGGATTACCCAGTTGGCTATTTAGGTGATGGCGAAGGTCATTATCAAGAAGGCGCATGCCTGCATTGATGTAATCATCTACCGCTGGGGGTGACCCTAGGTGTTCGCCGAACATCATGGCGTCGTCTCTCGGTCGCTCGGTATCGAAGACAGTATCGCGATGGTTGTCCCAATCCGAAAAACCTCGCGTAAGATTGAACTGCTCTTGAGCCTGCCCAAGGTAACCGTAGTTGCTACGATCTCTATCTGCGCCAAAGGTGGCGCCGAAAAAATCAGCCGGGATATGCTTTACGGCATCCAATCGCAAACCATCGGCCTTTGTCCGATCCAGAAGCCAGCGTGCCGCTCGATTTAGATAAATCTCAACGTATTCGGAGTAAAAGGCCTCGTTTTGCACAAGGTATTCAACCGTGAGCCCGTTGCCCTTCCCAAAGCCGACGTAGCTGCCGTTTGCGTCGTAACAATAGAATTCCGGATTGTCGGGGTGTCGCAGGAACTTGATCTTCTCCGCCGTTGCGCCTTCCCAGTCGCCGAAGTTCCGGTTGGTTGTTCCAGGTTCTGCAGCAATATCTATAAGATCTGCAAGTCCGAGATTTTGTACCTGCCACTCACTCCACCATTCTCGAACGTTGTCCCACTTACGGTAATAACCTTCGGCGTTTCGGCGGATGTGAAAATCCTCCGGACGCATGCCCGGATATATATCAGGTGGGGCATGATCGTTGTAACCGGGCAC
>CAWVZQ010000275.1:0-4374 GCA_963934405.1 uncultured Opitutales bacterium
ATGCGAAATTTTTTCTCCAGAGGCTCCATATGGATATCCGAAGCCCGCATCTCCAAAGCATCCTTAATGAGGGAATGAACATACTTGATGATGGGAGCGTCTTCCTCGCTAACCGTTTCAGTGTGCTTGCCATCGCCTATTTCGAGATCCTCTTCCGAAATATCGCTGAAGAAATCGGACATTTTTTGTTCATCCGCCACTCCGTAAGCCTCATCGATGGATTTTAGAATATCCCCTCGATAGGCAATCTTGGGATTAATGGTTTTTCCGAGAACATGCGTGAGATTATCGAATGCGTCCTGATCCACCGGATTAGCAAGAGCGAGATCGATCTCGGTTCCGTTAAGCTCCAAAGGAAAAACTTCATATTGACGAGCAACCTCGACCGGAACGGCTGCAAGAGCGTCATTGCCCGGTTTGACTAAGGAAAGATCCACCGTTTCCATGTTCAATTCGGAAGCAAGGAAATCAACGAATACCTGAGTCGAAGAACCAGTGTCCTCGATGAGCTTGTCCATGAACGCCAAATCAGGATCTATGGGCACTTCCAGTTCATCGGTCGGAACATCTGCCAATGCGGCACGAACGGAGGCCACAATTTGGCCAAAACCTTCGTTGTTTTGTTCGAAGGCTTGCAGCAAGTATTCGTCGGTCTGGTTCACGGAGCTAAAAAAACTACGTTAAGATAGGGAAACCTCTTGAAAAAAGGCAACCGAAAGAAAAACAGAGATCGTACCAGACAACAAGATCCCGCAAGGGAACATATCAACGCCCCAAGCCCATGAGAAATTCGGGATTGTTTTTGGTTTTCTTCACACGCTGAATGAACATCTCCATTGCATCGACAGGAGGCACGCCTTTGAGGGAACGTCGAAGCGCGTAAATTTTGCCCAGTTCGTCGGGGTGATACAAGAGTTCCTCTTTCCTGGTTCCGCTTTTCTCAAAATCCAAGGCAGGAAAAATTCGCTTGCTGACAAGTTCTCGATCCAGATGAAGCTCCATATTTCCAGTACCCTTGAATTCCTCGAAGATAACCTCATCCATCTTGCTTCCGGTATCGATCAAGGCGGTACCGAGAATCGTCAAGCTTCCCCCTCCCTCGATGTTTCGGGCAGAACCGAAGAAACGCTTCGGTCGTTGAAGAGCCGATGCCTCCACACCTCCACTGAGGATTTTGCCGCTGTTCGGCATAGTCGTATTGTAAGCCCGAGCGAGTCGGGTAATGGAATCCAACAATATCACTACCTCTTTCCCCACTTCCACCATACGTCGAGCCTTCTCTATGACGATTTCAGCGGCGTGCACATGGCTTTCTGCGTTTTCGTCGAAAGTGGAAGCGATTACCTCTGCATCGGAAACTTGACGGCGAAAATCAGTGACCTCCTCAGGTCGCTCGTCGACCAACAGGATAATTAGATGTGTATCAGGATTATTAGTCCTTATGGCGCGAGCCATGCACTGCTGAAGGACAGTTTTACCCGTTCGAGGAGGAGCCACGATGAGACCACGTTGACCAAACCCAATGGGAGAAACCAAGTCGACCACTCGCATGGAGACATTGTCCCATTCGACATCCGGGCCCGTCTCAAGAAAAATTCGCTCCAAGGGATAGTAAGGAGTAAGCTCCGTGAACGGTATTACCTTAGCGGCTTCTTCCGGCGGTTTTCCCATTACAGTTTCAACCCGGATCAACAAAGGACAGGTTGCTCCTTCCATTTTAGGTCTCAAAAAACCTTCCAAAAAGTGTCCCGTTTGGAGCCCAAAACGTTTAACCACTGCCTTCGGAACATAGGCACTCTGAGATTTGATTCTGTAATTATCCTTAGCCTGAAGAAGCAAACCGTAACCTTCTTCCAGGACCTCCAAGATTCCACAGGTCTTGACTGGAATCTTTGCTTCAAATCGATTCTGGAAAATGAGGTCAAAAATCTCCTCTCGAACAGGTGCGGAAGGAAAATCGAGCTCAGGCAATAATGCAGAAGCCTTTTCCTTAAGCTCTACGAGGTCTAAGCTATATAGGGAATTGAAATCAAGAGCTTCGCCCTCGCCACCGATGCATTCTTCGGCCAAGACCTCGATTGCATCGAAATCTGCAAGCGCTTCGCACTCTTGCAAGGTACCGATTTCCAAAGGATGACGATCTTCCGGATCGGAAAGAGAAGTCCGCCGCCTTTTTTTGGACTTATGCCTTTGCTTTTGATTCTGGTTATGCTGCTGTTGCTTACCCTTACCGCCACCGCCTCTTTTCTTGTTCTGCCAATTTTGTTGACGCTGTTTGCGATGCCCCTGACGGTTCTGATCTTTTTGACCATCCTCAGCCGAAGAGTTCTTTCCTTCGTCCGATTCTTCATCCGCCGGCGGAGGTCCCTTGTCTTCAGTTGGCTCGGAACCGTCGGTACTGAAGAAAACCTGCTGAGAATCTTTTCCTTGGGATGAATCTTTCTCCGAGGCGGAAACGCTTTGGGCAGGAGTCTCAGGCTTCTCCCGGGAAGTTTCTTTCCTTGAACTATCAGCTTCGGTTTCAACAGAAACGCTCGGACTTTTTTCATTCAAGTCATCGACGGGGGACACCTCGGTATCCTTTGCGTCTCCGCGAGATTTTTTTGATCGTGTAAGCGCCATGGCATGCTTGGGTATACTATTGGGAAGAGCTAGAACTAGCGAGGGCGGGAAAAACAAAATGGCGGCACAACCGCTCGACCTGCTTGCCCAAATAGGAGGTTTCGCCATCGCCTAACAAAACAAAGTCAGCCCGACAAGCTTTCAGCCCGGTCGGCAATTGAGCATCGAGACGATTTCGTGCCTCGGACTGATCTAGACCTCGTTCCAACAAGCGATGCATTTGAGTTTTAGGATTGGAGAAAATAGAGACGACAAAGTCGAATTCGGACTCAAGGGAATTCTCGAACAGAAGAGGCAACTCAACAGCTACGAGATTTTCTTCACAATTGGTCACCGCGTGCAACCACTCGGTGCGGATTGGAGGGTGAAGAAGTTCCTCAAGCCACCTTCGTTTTAAAGGATTGGAGAATATTAGATGCCCGAGGTGCCGTTTGTCAACAGTTCCCTCAACAGAAAAAACCCGTTCACCAAACTCCTTTCGCAATGCGCTCTTCACCCCTTCGTCTTCGCTGAGCAAACGGTGAGTGATGACATCGGTAGAAACGATGCCCAACCCAGCCTCCCGAAAGAAATCCAAGGCTACGGACTTCCCGCAAGCGATTCCGCCCGTCAATCCTACCACTATTTTCTCGGTTTTCTCGCTACTCATTTTACATTTTCAAAAAAAAGGGGGAGCCCACATAGGGCAACAACGGAAACAGTCGAATTCTCAAACTCGCCAAGAATCCACTTGCCATCCGTGTACTTGTTGACATGTTGCAAATCGCGTTTTTGGGCATGGTAGGGTATCCAAGTGGCTAAAGGATGCGGACTGTAAATCCGCCCGCTTCGTGCGTTCGTCGGTTCGAATCCGACCCCTACCACCATTTACACTTTGCGAAAAGGCAAATTCACGAATATTAATTTTTTCAAAAATGAAACGCGTAGGTAAATGGATCGTCATTGTAATAGGGGGATGTATCTACTTCCTGTACCAAAAAATGTGTAGCGGTCGGTTTGACGACCTTCCGCAATAGACAATATAATGCGGATTCCTGCGAACAGCATTCTCGACGGTGGACTGACTAGTTTCGCATTCGCCGTGCTCTTCGCGACTTTTGCGGGCAAGGCGATTCGCGGGGTTTACGAGCAATGGGAATACCTCCAAGACCGAGCAACCTTCTGGCAATTGTTCGCAAGCGGAGGACAACAAAACGACATTCTCGGATTAACGCACAACCTCATCTGGCTGGCACTCATGATTAGCATGTGGTGGATATTGTGGAAATTCGATATTTTCTTTCGGCCCGATTCAAAAGAAGAAACCAGTGCTGAGGATAAAGGTATTGCAGAACCCGAACATTCTCAAAAATTCGATGACGAGGATATGGAAGAGGAAATCGATGAACCTGAAAAATCATCGGACCCACAGGAAGATAATTTCGCAAGCGTCTTGGGACTTGTCGATCCCTACGACATGGATGACGTAAAAAGCGCCTATCGCACCCTGATCGCCCAGTACCACCCTGACAAAGTGAGCCGAATGGGAGATGAAATCCGAGAGGTGGCGGAACGCAAAGCCAAGGAAATTAACGAGTCCTACGATTTTTTCCGACGCAAGTACGACCTTTAAGAAAACTTACGACAACCTCCCCGTCGCCCCCTATAACTGCCGATGCTCTCGCAGATTCCGGCTTGCCACACTATTGTTTCGTCTTACTTTCCATTGCTCTCCTAACGTTCCCTATAAAAAAATGAGTAAAAAAGCTGCCA
>CAWVZQ010000276.1:0-4369 GCA_963934405.1 uncultured Opitutales bacterium
TCTCCTCAAGCAAGAGCAAGCTTGGATTGCCAAACCCAAGCCCAAAGTGAACGAAATCTCTTCCAAGTTCTCAGACAAAGCATCCAACTGGGTGGAATCGCAGAACCGCTGGTACGGCCTCATCCGTCTGGCCCTACAGACCGACAGCACACGCGTCATCGTCTTCGGTATCGGGGAGCATAACAACCAAGGCGTCCCGGACCTTGAGATCGGCCACCACGATGCCTCTCACCATGGCAAGGACCCCTCCAAAATCGAGCAGTTCGCCCGCTACGAAGAGAAGGACTACCAGAACTTCGCCGGATTCCTAGACCAGCTTACCGAAACCAAAGAACCCGGCGGCTCGCTTCTTGACCATACTCAAGTGCTGCTCACCAGCAACCTTGGCGACGCCTCCGCCCATGCCTCCAACAACCTACCCACCTTTCTAGCTGGCGGCGGGTACAAGCACCAAGGGCATCTTCGTTTCGATGAGGAGAACAACTACCCGCTGTCCAATCTTTACCTCCGCATACTGCAAAAGTTCGGCGTCGAAACCGATCAGTTCGGTTCTTCCACGGCTACATTCTCTGAACTTGGCTGAAGAAATACCTCTGCATTTGCACTGAGCTGCCAAAAGCATATGTGTTTGGTGGCTTGAATAAATGAAAGTAATAATACAACTCTTTGCCCTTTTCATTCTAATCAGTGGAAACTTGCTGGCAAAAGAACGCATCCGCGTTCTCATCGTGGACGGCCAGAACAACCATGACTGGCAGAGCACCACCGATTCCCTTCATGCCACGCTGAAGGCAACCCAACGATTTGCGGTGGAGGTGGAAACAGCACCACAAAGTAAATCCATCAAGGGAATACGGGGTCCCAAAGTGGATGCGACCAAGTACCTTAAAGATTCCTACCAAACCTTTCGCTCGGTCCAAAAAACGGCTGACGAAAAAAACAAACTGGCAAATGACTCTGAATGGAAAAAATGGAATCCGTTCAAGGGAGATCATGAAGCAGTGGTACTCAACTACAACGGAAGGGAATGGGCTCAGGAAACCAAAGAATCAGCGGTTCAGTTCGTGCGAGAGGGTGGAGGTATGGTCCTCGTTCACGCGGCCAATAATGCTTTTCGAAATTGGGACGCCTACAATGAAATGATCGGTTTGGGCTGGAGAGCAGCTAACTTCGGAGACTGTATCAAATGGGAAGTTCTTAGAAACAGGCCTTTCGTGGCCTGCGTTGACTGTGCCTCGGGACATGGTTCGAGGCATCCCTTCCAAGTCGCCGTGCGCAAACCCGATCATCCCGTCATGAAAGACATCCCCGCCAAATGGATGCATGGAAAAGACGAGCTTTACCATAACATGCGCGGGCCCGCCAAAAACTTGACCATCCTATCCTCTGCTTATTCAAGTAAAAAACAAGGAGGAACGGGTGAACACGAACCCATTACCTACGAGGTCAAGTACGGCAAGGGTCGGGCCATCATCACCACGATGGGACATTTCTGGCCTAACCAGACTGATTGGGACGGGCTTCACTGCGTGGGCTTCCAGACCATTTTGGCCCGTTCCGTTGAATATGCCGCCACCGCACAAGTAACCCTCCCGGTTCCTCCAGAATTCCCCGGACCGGACGAAGTTTCTTTTATGCAACCTCATGCCGTAAGCTGGAATAAACAAAGTCCCAAGTCTTCAGGTCAATCAACCGGCCATGCGAAGAAGGAAAAAAATCCCTATGCCATCCTCACCCCAGGAGAAGAATTGGAGACCTTCGAACTTGCTCCCGGTTACGTCGCAGAACTGGTCACCGCCGAACCGTTCGTACAAGAACCCGTTCTAACCGTTTGGGATGGAAACGGTGCGATGTACGTCGCGGAAATGAGAAGTTACATGCAGGACGAAAATGGAACCGGAACCAAAACGCTCCGCAACGGTAGAATCAAAAGGCTCGTCGACTTGGACGGCGATGGTCGAATGGACAAGTCCACCATCTTCGTCGACAACCTAAACCTCCCCCGTATGATCCTCCCTCTCGACGATTGGATAGCCGTGCGCGAAACCGACACCATGGACGTCGTTGCATATCGAGATACCAACGGAGACGGGGTCGCCGACGAAAACAAGATGCTATACAAAAGAGGCCCCTACAGCCGAAATGGCCCAAAGACTTCCGTCGAGCATCAGGATTCCGGCATGCTCTGGAACGTCGACAACCATATTTACATATCCTACAACATGGAACGCTACCAATTCTACGATGGTGAATGGAAGGCGGAGAAGCAACCCGGACACTGGACGCAGTGGGGACTCGCTCATGACGATTATGGTAAACTTTTCTGGATCGACAACACCCGTCCCCTCAAGGCGGCTCAGTTTCACCCGAAGTACTGGAAAACCGTTCACCGCCTCGGAAAAAATTTGCCGGCGGGGGAGCCTGTCTCCCTAGGTAATTCCTATGATCCCGCTTTCACCAAAGCAACCAGCATATGCCTGACCGGAGACCGTGGCGGCCAAGTCGATGCGGTCCGCGGATTCACTTCCGCCTGTGGCCAATCCATTTACCGGGGAAACAAGTTCCCTTATGATTCTCGGGGCGCTTACTTTTTCTGCGACCCTACCATTCACGTCGTTCGGCGGGCGTATGTCGAGTACCCGGAAGGCAAGCTCCTACTCCGCAAGGCCGAGCCCGAAGGTGAGGAATTCATGCGCTCCTCGGATTTCAACTCCCGCTTCATCAATACGACAACCGGGCCAGACGGTTGCCTCTACGTCACCGATATGTACAGGGGCATCATTCAGGATGCGGCCTGGTTCAATGAAGGAAACCGGGAGTTCGCCCGCCGCACCGGAGTGAACAAGCACGTTCAGATGGGTCGTATCTGGCGCATCCGGCACAAGGATCATCAACCCTATGGAAAAAAACCCCGCATGCTCGAGGAATCGACTGTTGAATTGGTTCGCCACCTGCAAAACCCGATCGGCTGGTGGCGCGACTCCGCTCAGAAGATTATTCTGCTGCGGCCCGACCGGGAAAAGGCGATCCCGCTGCTCGAGGGTCTCTTCCGCTTTACTCAATCTCCCCTTCCCCGCATGCATGCTCTTTGGACCCTTGAGGGAATGAATGCCCTCAGCCACGAGATCAATAAGGAGGCTCTGTCCGAGCGTTCCCCCATCCTGCGTCGGGCAATGATTCAAATCATTGAAACCAAACTACCCGATCAACTCGATCTTCTTGCTTCTTTGGAGAAAGAACGCGATCCACGGGTCGCCGAACAACTCGTCTTTACCCTCGGAACCATAGACGATCCCAAGGCCGAGGAAATGATTCAAACTCTCGCATTCAACCACTTGGCGGACAAAGGAGTAATGCTTGCCACCGCCGTATCACTCTGGGGAAAAAAGCACTTGCCACTGGTTGAGCAAGTGAGGTCGAAAAAAGCGTTTGTCAAACTTCCGCAGGCAAAAAAGGCGTCCGCAAACATGGAATGGGACAAGGCCCTTTCCAGTTGGGACCGTGGCATGAAGTTCGCCAAGGATTTCGACGTCACCCATCGTAAGATGATCCAGACCGGTGAACATCTTTATTTCCAGCATTGCACGTCCTGTCACGGAGCGGACGGTCAAGGCGTGCAGGTCCCCGGGACCGTGCAATACCTCGCCCCCTCCCTCGTCGACTCCAAAAGGGTCCGTGGCCCTCCGGAGCAATTGATCCCTCTCTTCTTTCATGGATTGTTGGGACCCATCGAAGGGAAGACTTACCAGGCAGGATACATGGCTCCCGCCAAGGTCTTCGGGATCGAACGGGAAGACCGTCTGGCCGACCTGCTTACCTATCTGCGCTATGCCTGGGGTAAGGAAGGAGAGCGCGTTGACAAAAGCACCGTATCCAACATACGGAGGAAATACGAAAGGCGTTCCGCACCTTGGACCGACGAAGAACTGAAAAAGCTTAGATAGTTCTTTTCATCGAAACTCGATTCAAATATTTCAACTCATCATGGACCGTCGATCATTCAACACATGTGCAGCAGGCTCCTTAATCGCTTCAAGCCTACCCTTGTATGGAAATCAGGATCGCATTCGTATCGGGCAAATCGGGTTGGCCCACCCCCATGCATCGGGAAAACTGAAGGCGATTCAGTCCCTGCCGAAGACCTATGAACTTGTCGGGGTAGTGGAACCCGACTTGTCGGTGCGAAAGAGAGCCAAGGGGGTGACCTTCATTTCTTTGGATCAACTGATGGACACAAAGAGGCTCCGAGCGGTTGTAATCGAAACCCGAGTGAAGGACCTGGTCACCACGGCCTTTCCGGTTGTCGAGGCTGGAAAGCATATTCATCTGGATAAACCTGCAGGTCCAACCCTCCCCCCCTTCGAGAAAC
>CAWVZQ010000277.1:0-4342 GCA_963934405.1 uncultured Opitutales bacterium
GTTTCTTGCCGATGAACAGCTTGCCGTTCGCCTTCACGCCTGCGACTAATCCCTTTCCGACCAGCAAGCTTGCCCTGGGATCTCGCGTTTCTTGGTCAAGCACACCAATGGCGAAACCTGCCGAACCGTTTTTCGGGGAGTCTTTCTGTAGTCCCAGTCTCACGGAAATCGAAAAGGGGGCATTCGGCTTCTTTTCACTTAGACCATAGGTCAGCAAATGAACGTTTCGATTTGCTCCGCCTCTTATGCACGCCAGTTTTCCATCTTCTACGATCCAATCCTCCATCGGATTGGGCCAGTAATCCTGTCCTACCCACACCCTGTTGTGAACATTACCGAAATCGCTAGTGAATTCTGCAGCGCTGAGGATTCCCTCGAATCCGGCTGCGGTTATAAAAAAAAGAAGTCTTAGAATGGATGTTTGCATTTGACCCTAGGTACAACTTAAAGTCTGGAACATTCAAGTAAGAATCGGGGCACACTCGTATTTATATCTCGCCGAATTTCTATCGATACCGATAAACAATGGTCATGGAACCGAAACGCATTATTCTATATTTCCTTCCTTTCCTGTTCTCTTTTTCCGGATGGGGAAAGACGCACCTGTTGATCCTTTCAGGGCAATCCAATATGGCTGGCCTCAATCCTGCCTTGTCTTTCACCCCCACGGTCAAGAAACTGCTTGCTCCCGACGATGTCATCGTGGTCAAGAGCGCCCAAGGCGGTCAACCGATTCGCCGTTGGTACAAGGATTGGAAACCTGCCAGCGGCGATACCCCGAAAGCCGACGGATTGCTTTACGACAAGCTCATGGAGGCGGTCAAAAAAGGCGTAGGCGACAACAAGTGCGATACCGTGACCTTCGTCTGGATGCAGGGCGAACGTGATGCGAAGGAGCTCCACGGGGCGGTCTACGAGAAAAGCTTAGCGGGTCTCGTCAAGCAATTGAGCGGCGATCTCGGTCGGGATGACGTAAACTTTGTCATCGGTCGCCTCAGCGATTGTCTTAACAAGCAGCCCGGCAACTCCCATTGGATGGAAGTGCGCAAGGCTCAAGTCGACGTGGCGGAGCAAAATCCTCGTGGAGCATGGGTCGATACCGATGATCTAAACGGTCCCAAGGATGGCCTTCATTATAACAAAGAAGGCTATGTCGAATTGGGCAAACGCTTCGCCGAGAAAGCAGTTGAGCTAATTCATAAGGCTAGGTAATGTAAGCTTCGCCTTGCAGGAGAACAAATCGCCAAAACCTTTGTCGGAGAAGGGGTCGCTTGTCGACTACCTGTCTCCCTCTCAGAATAACATTCTGTTGTTCTTTGCGTGCCTGCTCACCATCTTTCCCCCTCTCTTTTACGTCAGTATTGCACCTGGTTCTTTTGACGAAGGATTCGGTGCTATGCGTATCCTCAATGGAGAACTGAAGTACGTCAGTTTTCTATTTATTGTTTCTCCCTTGATCGGTCTTTTTGGGATATTCGTTCATTTTCGGCGGCGTTTACTGGCGCTTGACAGAGGAATGCTTGCTTGCCTAGTTCTTTTCCTTGGGGGAGTCCTTCTTTCCACGGTAACTGCGCACAACATCGATCGCGCATGGGTGGCTACCCTCAAATGGCATCTTTTGCCTCTTCTATTGGCATTTGCTTTGGCTCATTTGCACTGGAGCCGTTATCGGACCTTCGCTTTCCTCGGCGTGTCTTTAGGAGTAGCCTGTGTTTCGAGCTATTTAGCTCTCGACCAGCATTACGGCTTTACTCAATGGGCTGGGGGGCTTCCTCGACATTCCGGGGTCTCCGCAGGCCTTCTTTTTAATCAAAACATGGCAGCCGAGTATCATGTCCTTTTCCTGCCAATCGCCCTCGGCTTGCTTTTCTATACACGTTCTCTGGCTCTTCGTATCATACTCTTACTGCTTATTTCTTTCCTCCTGTTACCAGCCCTCACACTGTCTCTCGCCAGAGGCGCATGGGTAGGTCTTCTGGTTGGTGGGATAGTTGTTGTGGTCTCGACCGGCACTTTACTCTTCCTTCGTCGAAATCGCTTGGAAGAATTCTTTCGGCCATGTTTGTTTCGGGTTGTCGCCTTCCTAGGGCTCACTCTCGCCCTGCCTCTCTACATCTACACGACACCCTATTGGAAAAAGTCGGACGAAAGCGGACAAGTAGTCGCTCCGCAACAAGAAACCAAGGAATTGGCAAGCATCATCCCGAATAGTGAGGGGGGAGGCGATCCACATCGATTCCGCCTTTGGCAGGACGCTCTCGCAGCCTCTTTCGATTCTCCCTTGCTCCTGGGTTTTGGCACCGACCACTACGAGCTTTTCTTTCACCAGTCCGCGAAGCTTTCGGACAACCCTCCCAAAACTAAGCTCCTTCGTTATGTTCACAACGACTATATCCAAACCCTCTATGAAAACGGTCCTCTTTGCCTTCTAGGCTTTCTAGGTCTCTGGGGTTTCGTCCTCTGGCGGGGTCTACGCTCGGCTTTAGGCTGTGCTCTCGAAGGTGATGCTGCCGGCTTTGCCTTTCGCCTAGGTCTTCTCTTTGCCGCCATGGCTTTTCTTGTCACCATGTTTTTCGAGTTTCCTTCTCGTATGCCGGCATCGGTTGTTACCGGGTGGTCGGTATTTGGCCTGCTCCTTGCATTTTCCCTGAAAACTTCTCCGGAAGACTCCCCCCCCGCCATTCGCTTGGGTTCCAAACTTGCTTTTTTTACCGGCTCGCTCGGTTTGTGTCTCATTCCCTATGGAATACTTTTGGCTAAGGACTTGTTCTATGCTGATCTCTATCACCAGCAAGGACTTATGGCTGTGCAAAGTAAGCGGTCCGATCGAATTGATAAGAGTCTCCGTTTTCATCGTGCATCCATAGCCCATGCTCCGTGGCAGTGGCGGTCCAGAAAATGGGAGGGATTCCTCCTCCTTCAACATCTTAAAAGATATCCTGAGGCCTTGGAGGCTATTGAGCAAACTCTCGCCGTCCACCCGGGATGTATCTCTGCCCATCGATACCACATTGGGGTGCTTTACAGAGAGCTTCGTCGTCGTCCAGAGGCTCTTGCCGCCTTCGCTGAACTCGAAAAGGCCGCTCCCTATCATCCCATCGTCGAGAGGGAGCGAAAAAGGTTTCCCGAACTTAAGTAAAGGTTGCTCGAAAGTGCGTCGAGGAAGGCTTGGCAGTAGAAGACAACGAACATGGCGAGGTCCTTGAGCAGGACGAGAAGGGTGGTCTTAACATCGCCGTGGGTGGCGTTTTGGGGAGGGTCACGCCGGCACTTCGCAACCCACGATCAACACGGATGACATCGCGTCAATGAGTGCGTTAAAGGCCATTGATTTATTCCAAAAAAACATGCTTGATGCCTTCGTGATATGGTGTCAGGGCTAGCTTTATCTTGTTTTTAAAACGATGAGTTCCCATCAAGCCAAAAGGACAAAGGTGAAGCCTTTATCGTTTTTTTTACTAGTCCTATGTCTCGCTGGGTTCGCCTGCACTCAATCCGGACGCGGTTTATTTGTCATGCGTTGGGTCGAGAAGCCCATGTACACGGAGGATATGCAGGACGTTCCCGAAGAGAAACGTCTGCATTTCGATAAAGTAGACGGTTATTCTGAAGGGGAAGAAGGATTTGCCGGAGTGATGCAAGGGTTGCGCGAAGGCGACGTTATCGCGTACCGCATGACGACAAAAGAGTCGAGGGGAGACGTTTTGAAAGGTCGCTTGAACAGCGTGGGCTACAGGGTGTTGGATTACGGGCACTTGGCTATTTTAACCTATGTTGATGGGAACGAAACTTTGAAATTGTTGTCGAGTCAGGCATTCAAGGGGCCCAACACAAAAGAAGACGTCTATACCTTGAATGATCACAGCTTCGACGTTTATCGGTTGAATCGCTGGGACAAGGTGGATTTGGACCGCTTTCACGACTTCGTGCAAAAATCGCAGGAAAAAGCGGGCAACTGGATAGGCTATGACTTTTCCGGCATGTTCGGGGTATGGAACTCAAATTTGCGTCCAAACGATGCGAAGGCCATTGGCCATGATTACATTTGCTCCACCATAGTCGCCGCAGCGCTCTACTACGCGGGCGCCGACATGAAGGTTTCAGGACGCGCAGGTTGGTTGGATCTCGTCAGCCCCCGGCAAGTGGTGACCAGCCACGGTTACCTGCGTGAGGTAAAAACCACGGGGCAGGAGGAATAGGCTATTTAACCGCCTTGCCTCGACTAGAGTTCTATAGCTCTACTTCTTCTCCAGCCGGTCGAGAAAGGCTTGGCAGGAGAAGGCAACGAACATGGCGAGGTCCTTGTCGCCAGGCAGGACGATGACGGGCGAGAGATCGGGCG
>CAWVZQ010000278.1:0-4304 GCA_963934405.1 uncultured Opitutales bacterium
CATTGGCAAGCAAGTCGACCGCAGCCTCGCGATACCTGTCGAAGGCTTCGTCTCCAGCGGCGCTTTCCAGAGTGTGCGATTGGTTTTCAAGATCCTGACGGAGTGAGGTGCGGTCGGCGACGCGTCGCAGATTCAAGCCGGAGGGAAGGGATAAGTGCGGTGCCCGGAAAACGAGACCGTCATCCTCCTTGACACCCTTTGCATGGTGAAAGAGATAATCCGGATAGGCACCGTAGTGAAGCGGGTGAAAAGGGGAAACTTCAAGAAGCCAAGGGTCTTGGGACTTCCCCATGCTTCCGGCGAACTGGCCCGGAATCACGCGACCGGTTCGGTGGACGATCTTGTCGGGCATTACGACTACGGGAGTTGGAGCTGAGCCACTCGGCCGGAGGAGTGAGTTGCAGATGGCCGCGATGCTGGGGTCGTCCGTATCCTGAGGCTTGTTGGGTTTGAAGCCGTCGGGTTCTTCCGAACGACCCGTGAGCATAACGTGATGTCCTTGAGAATGCTCGTTGTGGCGATGGGTCAGGGAGCGGACAAGGGCCCATTTGTTCGAAATTTTTGCCAGTTTCGGCAAGTGTTCGCAGATTTGGATGCCCGATGTTTTCGTGGGTATTGGGTTGAACTCGCCCCGGTTCTCAATGGGTGCATCGGGCTTCATGTCGAAGGTTTCGTGTTGGGCTAATCCTCCGGAAAGAAAAATATATATTACGGACTTTGCCCGCCCGCCGGGGATCGTGCCGCCTGAACTTGGAGTGGCGCGCAGACTTGCGAGGTCGCCCATCCCCAAGCCGCCCATTAACCCCAGAGCACCCGCCCGTATAGCTGCCCGACGAGAGACGCCACCCGAGAGGTCGCCGTGGGGTATGGGTTGATTCTGCAACATGAGATTATTTTACGCCTTGGAACCAATGGAAGTCAAGGCGACCTCTCGGGGGTTACTCGATTTGTCAAAAGGTGACTTGTGCCGTACGCACTATCTTGCCGACGAGGTCCCGAATTTCCATAGTGACGCGGGTTTGAGGTTTCGACCAATTGATCTTCAGTACGCCAAAGTTTTCCCTGAAGTAGCGATCGCTCACTCGGTGCGGGTTTTCTTCTTTGCCGGGTTTTTGTGTTTGGTTCATGGCGCTGGAGGTGACGTCGAAGAGAGGGTAGGGTAGGGTTCCGTCCAACTTGGATATTTCGGCGGAATGGCGGTCTCCACTTAGAATAATTACGCCGTTGGCCTTAGTTTTCTTGAGTAATTTAAGGAAACGCCCCCGTTCTTTTGGGAAGTTTCCCCAAGTTTCCCAACCGTGTGTCGTTGAAACGACTTGAATACTAGATGCGATGATGCGGACCTCCGCCGGCTCGTGCAGTGTTTTCTCCAGCCACCTCCATTGTGCTTCGCCAAGTAGCTCTGCCTTGTCCGATTCATCCGGTCCATAGGGACCTTTGCCTTTTTCTCGTTTTGGAGCGCGTTTCAGGGCGGTGCGAAAATAGCGAGTGTCCAATAGGATGAACTGAACCCGTTTTCCTTTCGGGCCGATGGTGACGGCATCATAAGTCCCGGGCGTCTTGCGGCGAATGGAATCCTTGGGCTCACCGAGAAAATCGAGAAAGATCTTTTGGGACTCGATTTTCTTGGGATATTCGATTCCTGCGTCATTTTCACCATAGTCATGATCATCCCAGATGCCGAGGATACGGCAATTTTCACATAACTTTCGGAATCCCGGTTTCTCTTCGAATACATGCCATTTTGCCTTCAGCTTCGCCATGTCTCGGGTATCGCCGTAGATATTGTCGCCAAGAAGGACGAATAGATCGGGTTTGGCCGCGATTACGCTCTCCCAAATGGGCTGCGGTCGCTTTTCCTGAAGGCAGGAACCAAAAGCAATTACCTCAAGAGTTTTCTCTGCTTGGGAAAGCGTTATCGAAAGCAGAAGACCGGCGGCTAGACCGAAAGTGGGAAAGGCAAGTCGACTCATGGCAGGAGATTAATCTTAATGGGTTGGGCGAGGCTTTTGAGAAGCGGTATGTCGAAATGTTCCAGCAATCCGAAGCAAAGGAGTTCCGGAAATTTGTTGGCTCCCCAATTGTTGCTGAGAATCTCCTTCAAACTTTTAAGGGAATCGTGGGCTTCGAGTGATCCGATAGCTTTCTTTTCAAGAACTGTGGCGATGAGAGCAAAGAGGCTTGAGCGGGGTCCGTATGAACGAATCTCCACGGCGGTTCCGGCCTTCTCTCTCAACCAACTGGCAGTGGCGGCAACCTGCGAGGCTTGAATCCCGAGAGGTCGTTCCCCTACAGCTGCGACGAGGATGGCGAAAAGGAAGTCATGGGTACGAATCTTTGATTCTCCGAAATAGAAAGGGTCGATGGCGAGGACGCGTTTGCCCTCGGCTAGTGCTCTTTCCACTTCCTTGGCGAGTTTGGTTCTTCCTGCATCACCTACGAGCAAGACGCTTCCTTTGGGTTTCGCGGGGACGAACTCGGTTGCGGGCGACGACCATTCCTTGCCGAAGCGGAACAAGCGGTGGATGACCTTAACTTCGTCGAGCTTTTCTTCGGCAATAATGTCTGCCTTTGTCTTGTAGTCGGTGAAGTGGGTCGTTTCCTTCAGAAGATTGCTGGCCAACCTACGAAAACCTTCAGGCGTGGTTCGCCTTTTCGGAAATGGATCCCTCGGCAAGCCTTCGGCAAGCCTCAAGGCGATCTTGTTGAAGTTCAAATTGTCATCCGGCAAAGGGACCATAAGTTCGTCATAAGTCTTCACCTCATCCCCCGATGGAATTTCCTTCCAGTCGTAATCGGAATTTTTCGGGTAAAAGACATCGCCGAGCATCCTGTAGAGCTGCTGGCGATTGTCCTTCTCGAAGTTGTGGGTGCCTGGATCGTGGTTGATGTGCGAACGCAAGAACTTTTCTCGGCCCAGCAAGGCGAATTTCGGTTTGGCTGCCTCCATCAACGGAGGCAAAGAGTGAGGCGCGGCGAAGCAACATTTGTCCTGTGCGTTTTTCGTCAGGAGCAGAGCCCGGCCCGAAAGCATGGCTGTAAGGTGCGTGTAATCGGCAATGGTGGCGAGATCGTTTGGTGTTTGTTCGGAATCCCCTAGATCGGAGAAGTGGCGTGCCCGTGTTTTAAAGCTCGAATAACCTGCAACGGGGTTTGCAAGCTTCACCCGAGGATCAAGAGAACTGAAGAAAATTGTTTGCCAGCCACCTCCCGAAAGGCCCGCCACGGCTACGCGGTCGGGATCTGCGTTGGGATGAGAGAGAAGTAGGTCGAGTGCCCGGGAACAGTTCAGAAAGAAGGGCGTAAGGCCACTGGTGCCACACAAGTCGAGTTGCCCGAGTTGATAATGCACTACGCCTTTTTGGAGCTGGCCCATACCGATCCACTCCACATTCAGTGCGAGCATGCCGCGTTTGGCTTGGTTTATGCAGCGGATTTGTTTGTAGTCGAGTGCCTTGCCTGCTCCACCGTGTCCGTTCACGTTAACCACGACCGGTACTTTTCCCAAAAGCTTTTTCGGTTCATAAAGCAATGCGGGTGCCCACCATCCAGGCAGAATTTCAAAACGCAATTTCCTTATGCGATAGCCCGGCAATCCCTCGATTACTTCGTCCCAAACGACTTTCGATTTGGCGTCACGCCATTGCTTCGCTTCTTTTCCACGGAAAACGATCTTGTCGAGTACTTCCAGACGAATACGAGCTAATTCCTTTAACCACGCCTCGGATTTCTTGAATTCCGGCACATCGGGCACGCGACTTTCGCAAAAGGCCTGCACTTCCTCCAGAGATTGGTCAGCCGTAAGGATGGGTCGGGACAATTGTTTCTCGATGGCCTCGAGAGAGGGCTTCTCCGCCCCAAGGAGTATGGGAAGGAGTAGAGACGAGAGAAGATGAGTGAAGCGTTTCATCGCTTGTAGTCAAAAAGCTTTACTTCAAGTGCTTGTCCGCGAAATCAAGGTATTGTTTCCAGTCATAGTCGGTCACGTCGTGTTTACCTGTGCGAACATGGTAACCGATCCGTCCGTGGACGGGCTGATTGACAGGGGGTTGTTTCGCGGGCCCAAAATTGTGACCGAACAACTGATAGACGGGTTCTGCTCCAAGAGCGGATAGAAATTCGCCATTTGGGTCTGCCCACCTGTCTCCTTCAGCGGATGCGACGTAAATCGGACGGGGCGCTGAAAGGGCGATCAGCATGTGCTGGTCAACCGGGCATTCATCTTCTTTGTCGTTGTATTTCTTGTAGTTGTCGCAAAACCAATGCGGAAAGGAGGTGTTGATACGTTTGACCGTTTCACCGAA
>CAWVZQ010000279.1:0-4304 GCA_963934405.1 uncultured Opitutales bacterium
CGACGAACTTGTGGACAAGGTACACAACACCATCCACAAGTTGCGTCCCGCGTTTCGAATCCAGTAGGTGTTCAATCGACCTTTTTTTCAGCCTTGCTCAAAAGGGCTTTCGCTTGAGCAACCGAAAGTCGCCCAGCGGGTAGAGGGAAGCCCAGGCTATCCCCATTTGGAGTGAACCCGTTTCCGTCCACGTCGACAAATATAGGGTTGTTGTAGGCGCACGGATTCATGGCGGACTGACTGCTTGAACCATAACCCTTCTTGAGGTCGAAATTCTCCCCGTAGGCCACCACGACCAAATGAGCATCTTCATCCAACGGAACGAGAATGGATCGATCGAATTTCAGGACCTCATCAGAAAACCACTTGGGGTGCGTTTCTCTGGTAAAGTTCAAGGCAGGTTCGGCTCTACCGTTTACAAGCACTTGAACGCGATCGATATCTATCCATGATGCGCATTGAACGCGAACCTTGAGTTCGATTTCGTCGTTTGCACGAGCATGACCACCAGGATATACGCCGTCTGCCGTCTCGACCTCCAGATAGGGTCCTGAAGTAAGAATCATTTGGCCGGCCTTAGCTCGACGACTTATTTCCTTCCAATCGATTTCGTCGGGATCATCAGTAGAAGAGCGAACATAGGTTCTCCATCCGCCCACCCCATTGCCATGCACGTGGTGGGCGTCGCTCACGGCGATGCCCCACATCTTCATTCCCTTGTTGAGAAGTTGCAACCAGACGAATTCGCGATTAATGGTGACCTGTTCCCTGGCGGCTCTGCGAGTGATGCGAAACGGTGCCCCATTAAGAATAGTGGCAGGCCTGAAATTCTCCGTCTCGATGGCATCAATTAAAGAAACGATGCCTGTGAAACCTCCATCCCGCTTGCCGTCCTTGTCTCGATCGATGAAGTTTTCCACCATGTCCGGATGATTAATATGAATCCAGCGATCCGACTGGTGGCCATG
Source organism: uncultured Opitutales bacterium (assembly GCA_963934405.1). Lineage (GTDB taxonomy): Bacteria > Verrucomicrobiota > Verrucomicrobiia > Opitutales > Seribacteraceae. The sequence continues at coordinate 969 of CAWVZQ010000279.1, forward strand.
CAAGTCTCGAAGGTTGATCGCGTTTATACGTGGATCATCTACCCAAACCGGAGAACCTCCATCCTGCGTGTAGGGTGCAGGCTTTAAAGGGAAGGCGTTAATGTGCGCTCCAGAGCCCGTCAGCTCGATGCCTGAAACAGTAGATATTTCCTTTGAAAGGCCAAGCTTACGTATGTGTGGAGACCAATCGTAGATTCGGTTGTGCTCAGTAGTCGGAGCGAATTCGATGTGTTCGGCAGCCAAGTTGATCACTCGATCGTCCGTGCCGCAGACATTGTCGCCACTTGGCGTCGAGTGATTGTGAAAATCAGTACTGACCCAACCGGGGGAGGAAACCGTTCGACGCAAGGTTGCCTTTATGGCAATGGTTTTGCCAAGCTGCAAAACAACGTCTTTTTCGAAATGGTCGTGCTCGATACCCCGAGTCAGGATTACCCGATACTTCCCGGGAGCCAAGGCTACGGAAAAATTCCCGGATTCGGAATGGTACTGGTCCCTGCAACCATGGGCTCGATCCGTGGGTCCCAGATTCGGAGAAGGAGTTCCATCGATTCCTATGAACTGAGCCTTGCAGGGAGAAAGGGAACCATCCTGCTTGCGAACGTCGAAAGTAATGCTTGAACGAGGCTCAAGGTCGAGAGCCAGCTCGACATGTTTGGAGCCTATAGTGAAATTTCGCTCAATAGAGTTGCGACCATGATCGACAAATATGACGGAAGCTTTGCCCTGAGGAAGAACAAGGTTAATGCGCCCATCATCGTCCGGATAGGCAGGAATGACTTGACCTCCGGTCGAAATGTCCAAGCGTCCTGTCGACACAGATCCACCTCCGTGCTCTTTCAATTGAACTGAAAGCTTGCCGGTTTTCAGCTCAAGGTGAGACGCTACTATACCCAGAGCCTCAGCGGGCGATCGACCGACAGCCAGAAAACGTTCAATTCTAATTTCGTCTCCCGGTTTCAAGCGGGCAGTGCCCGGAGGAACTTTCCCGTCTTTTCCGGATAGCCAAGCATAGGCATAACCTGCTTTATCTGCAGGATCAATACTGTCAGCCCATTCGATTGAACCAATTTTGCCTCTGGATCGGAAGTTGGTCCACTTGTCTGTGACTGGACCGTCGACCTGCTTCTCTCCCTGGTTTCGAATTGTAGATCTAATAAGGACGCCTTGCCAACCGTCCTTCAAAATGTATTCGTGCCTCTTGAATAATTTCCCTGAGACTGTAGAGGTGACGACAACCTCAATGATTGCCTCGCCATCGGAACCGTCTTTCGAAATCCGAACATAGGAAACCTTGCCCTGCTGGCGAGAAGGTGAAAAAACAGTGATCTGGTCATTGTCTGTACCTCGAAGCGTAAGGTCGTAAAGACAACCTGGGGTTACGTTTTCAGCACCCCAAAAAGTTCCCATATTCGCCTTTCGAAGTGGGGTTGAATGAGAAATAATAGCCTCGATTTTGTCGTTTCGAATCAAGAAATCACCGACTATACCATCCGCTTCCTTACCTCCCGGCAACAAGTCGACCTTATCCAAGGAAATTTCAAAGGCCTCGGGCTTGCTTAACGAGGCATTGAGAATGAAAAGGAAAGAAAAGGCATAAACAAAGAAGGATTTCATTGGGTTGGGTTGATTGAATTCAGAAATAAAAGATCAAGATATAAGGACTTTGTAGGAAATTCAGTCCCCTTGGGAGCGAATGGGCTGACCCTTCTTAAGTTTGGCTCGAATGCCGTCGTGGTGTCTGGACATATAGTAGAAAGATTGCGTGCTACTTCTTTCGCCGAGGCAAATCTGAAAAGATATGCGGTAACCACCCTTGGGCCACTCAGGTCCTTCCAATGCTAAAGGATTTATTATGCCTGACAACTTTTGGCCCGGTTTCAAGGTTACCGGCGAGGTAACGACCGACAGGCCTTTTGCCTCGGGTGCGGGGTAAGTTTTGCCTTGGCAAAGTATTACAACGCTTTCAGTCCATAAAACCTTTCCGCCAAGCCTTCTTAGAGCAGGAATGACAACCCGCTTATCCCCGGCGTTTGCAACCGTTAGGCGGTATTCTCCATCACCATCGGGATTCGTCCACTTAACTTCAACTTGGGGCGGAACCTTCTCAACCCCAAAAGTAGCTCCTCCACCAAAACCCAGAGCAGGTCTTCCCGTAAGGGAGCAGAAATGCTTGGCTCCCTCCTTAAGACTAGCGGGCCATTTGGCCTTGAGTCCAACCCAAGGGGAGGTGACTGCACCGGCCTTGCCACTCCATCCCAAGGGCAGGGCGCAGGCAAGTCGGATAGAGGCAATCTTCTTTGGATCAAGCTTCTGCACAACCTTCGCTTGGTATCCGCCTCGACTCTTTTCTGCCCCGACTATGCAGATCTCGCCTTCCGGGAAAACAGGAGCAACTCGCTGGCGGGCAACATGGGAAATCTCCAATTTACCTCCAGGCTTCAGATCACCGCGAATAGCTTCCTTTACCGTGAAGCTCAACTTGTGAGTAAACATTGGAGGAAAAGACCGACCAACCGGACCCGCGACGACTTTATCTAGAGTACCCACGAAAACATGCTGATGACTCGACCAAGCGGTGGGAACCTTAACCGAGACTCGACCACCGGGGACAGGTCGTACCCGTATCGGACCGCGACCGGGAAGTGGGGGAAGGTTGTTGATCTGGAGGCGTTCCGGAGTGGGAACCTTATTTGCAAAAACGCTTTCGAGCTGAAAAGCGAAGGACAGAGAAAGCACGGAAACAGCGATGGCGATTTTCATATTTTGGGAGCGTTTCTTTGTTGATTAAGTAAAGATTGGGTAACCACGGGCAAGAAACACCTCAAGTTCAATACTTTTAATGAGCAACATTCAAATCTTTGATTCTCTCCTTGATCAAATCTGCAGGCTCAGAATGATCATTGTCGATGGTAAAGGACGAGGCAAGCAATGTTCGAGCTTCCTCCAGATTCCCTGTGGCGTTCGCGTGAATACGGCCAAGCGATTCGCCTTTAGCTACAGGTTCACCAACTTGCTTGAGATCGCTCACGCCAACTGCGAAATCACCGGCATCTTCCCTTCGGGTTCGGCCCGCTCCAAGTATGAATGCCGCACGACCTACTTTGTCTGCATCGACCGCAGTTACATATCCTGCATTGGGAGCAGGGAGGGGCTCGATAGTTGATGCGGCAGGAAGTTCCTCGGGGGATTCTACGAAAACGGGGTCGCCACCCTGCAAGTGAACCATCTTCAGAAACCTCTCAAAAGCCCGCCCGGAGTGAAGAGCATCGGCGAGAAGAGCACGCAGGGTGTGATCATCTCCGGGGATGCCCATCATTGAAAGCATCCGTGCGC
>CAWVZQ010000280.1:0-4302 GCA_963934405.1 uncultured Opitutales bacterium
CTTTTTTGGGACGCGGGCTATGGTCATGCGTTTCCGGACTTGGATTTCGAGGTCGCGGCCATGTTGCTTACACGCGTTATCAGCAAGCCCGCCGGTCGGCTCTGCTTGGATCTGGGCCACAAGTCGGTGGCCGCGGAGAAGCCGATCGGGAACCGTGCATGGTTTCCCGACCTCCCTGAGGCGAAACCCTTCCTGCAGAGCGAGGAGCATTTTGTTTTGGATGCCCCGAATGCGGGAGACTTCGCTGTCGGTGATGCCCTGCTGGCGGTACCTTGGCACGTTTGTCCCACGGTTGCCTTGCATGCTCATGCCCACTTGGTCCGCGATGGTCGGGTCACTTCCGAGTCATGGGAAGTGGTGGCTCGCAAGCGTTCAATCACTATTTAGGCTGTGGCCACCAAGTCGTCAGGGAAAAGGTTTTTACCGAAATCGACTTCCTAAATCGTCTTGTATTGGTGAAAAGATTTTCGTCTTTGGCTGAAAAATTTTCTGTGTTTGAGACTTTTGGTAGACGCTCTTTTTCGCCAGCGCCGAAAACTAGCGGGCTTTATGGACTTTCTCATGAATTGGATGACATGACTCTCACTGAATCCAGTAACTTTTCGAATTTCCTCAAAAGTAATACGGTCTGCCCAAGCAGCCCAGATAATCCAATCGGAACTTTCTTTCGATGGTTCTGGGTTTTTGACACGAGTAACTGGGAAACTGGATTTTTTTGATTTCACAAGGAACTTCTCAACCAACACCAACACAGCTTATTCCAAATTTTGAAATTCACAAAGAGGTAAACAAAAAGTGAATGATACAGACGAAGACGATTACCTAGCGGTCATAACCCCTAACCATGACGCTTAGTGCTTGGTTCCGAAAGATGGAACTATTGAACTCCTCTACGGGCTACATCAAGGCTTCTTCGCCGTCCTTTTAAGTGACGACTTGGGGTTTATTCATGAGCCTCAATTGCCTTCTTCGGTTAGTACGGTTTTTGGGGTATCTTGAAACAACTCCGAAACAACAAGTCAGTGATCACTTTGTTTGGCCAGTTACGAAAGGTGTGTAAGTTCCACCGAGGTCATGGCGTGATGTACTGAGTTGACGCAGATGAATCGGGGTTGGTGAACTCGGGTCGCCCAAATAAAGATCCCATCCACCTTTCCCATTTTCCGTCCGGTTACTGGAGAATCCCACCCAATTGTTGATGGCGAAAGGGTCTGAATCATTTGCGCCATTGGTGCTGTTGAAGGCGGCCCCCTGATGCTTGCCGTTTGCAAGATCAAGAAAGTAAATTTCGTCATCATGTTTCTTTGGGGAAGTCCAGCGTGTGTAGGCAACGCGACCGTTATCCATGTACACCGGAAACATTTCTTGAATGTCCGGTAAACCGGCCATCAACTCTCTAACCCCACCACTCACGGGAATACGAAATATATCTGCCTCTGCACCATCGCCGTTCCAATAAAAGATCCATTTGCCATCGGGAGATATTCTCGGGCCGGACTCCTCGTTCCGTTTGCCGTCATCGGTGATAGGCTGGACCCTGAATGTTTTTAAATCAACCATCCAGAGATCCTCGCGGTTTCGTTTGAAAATGAGGGCACCACCATCAGGCGTAAATACTGGGTCTTCATCAACAGAGAGCCCGAGTCTGGCTTTCTTGGATATGTTCGCTAATTTATCGCTACGAAAATCATAAACAAAAAGATCGAACGCCTCCGGCCAATCTGCTCCGTACTTGGGCCCGATCGGGAGCGCCATGAACGTCATCTGTGTACCGTTTCGATTGAAGATTGGGTTCATTGCGTGAATGGTGCGTTTCTCAATTTCCTGAATCGTCACGGCTGTTTTCGACGGGAAATTGCAAATGTGAATTTGGCCATCCAACCATCTTTGGCCCGAGTCATCCAAGTCGTATGCCGTATAACTATGAAATGCCAACCGGCCGGTTAATGGCAGTGCCAGTTTTCGGACCTCAGACTCGGGTGTTTTGATCTTGGTAACCGGTTCCTGCATTGTTGCCTTTTGGACTCTGAGTGTCGCCGCCAATGCACGTGACTGCGCGGCCAAGTCGGCCAGCTTTACCACGAATTTCTTTCCCTGCATGCTTATAGTTACGGTCTCATTGGTCGCGGAAACGAACTCGGCCTTGATCGTCTTGCCTTGGGTATTCTTCCACTCATGGGTTTCGGCAACAAGTGAAACGGGGAGCAGGGCGACCCAAAGAACCGAAAGTAATTTCTTCATAGCTCCAGGGTAGCGAGTTTCGGCACTTTCGACCATTATAAGTTTTGGCTTAGTTTGGCATTCGTTTGCAGGACGAATGAAAGAGTGTAGGAGATGGTCAGAAGGTGTATTTTCATGAACAAGATTTGGAGAGGAGTAACCATTTTTATCAATAATAGGTAGTATGGTGGATACTGCGTCGTTCGATTGAGGCGTGGCATTCAGAGAAATGCCCCAAGCAAGCAGTAGCTTTTCTTCCTCCGAGACTCGATACGTATCGCCGCATCGGTTCCCCGCAGAACCCGTCGAGTCAGGCGGGCTTTTGAGAAGTATCGGGACGCCTTTGGGGCGGGTTAGGGGGCAATTCTCGTCGAAGCAAGAAAGCACTACATCCTATTTTATGACAAACTGGGTAAAGGAAATCTGACGAATCAGATCGCTCTCCCCATCACGATGTTTTCGCAAAATGCTGGAAAAACCTTTTTTAAGATCAACTCGAACCCGCTCTTGGAATCCATCCAGTTGAGCTTCTTCGTAAGTGTAGTTTCCAAGTATTATGAGAGCCTTATCCCTCATCTGGTGTTCATTTTGCTCGAGAATTTTCTCAAAGTCTTCTGCAAGACCTTCCAATTTGAGTTGAACGTCTATGTACCTAGCCTTTATCGGACCACCTAGATTAGTTATTAAATCGTTTAGTTCATAGAATTTTTCATCTCCCGATGCTTCGATGTCCAACGGTAGTTCTCCCTTGGTTCGCGAGGAGGCTCTTACTTTTTCGCCGTCCTTGTAGGTGTCGCGTCTTTTTTCCGCCCCGTCCTCTTTATGCCTAAGCAAATCCTCTAGTTCATAGAAACGTATCAGTTCATCGACCTCTTTGAGGACTTCATCGATTGGACGAAGAGCGTCAGGCGTTCCGGAGTGATTCAAATCAATCTTGGCGACTTCAAAGCCATCCTGAGGAATCGCTATTGATGCCAAAATGTCTGCGAGCAGTTCCTCCTGCGGGTTAGTGGGAGCCGGTACGGAGAGGTTAGCGGACGACACTTCCGAGGGGTAGCTTCTGTAACCGTCTTTGAAAGTGACGCGGCGTTCTTCCGTCCCGTCTTCGTGGTACCAAACCTGAACCCCATTCCCGTTCATAACATTTGTAATAGGGCACTTTTCGCCATTTGGTTTCCACATAACCATAGTCATTGTTTTGCCGTTCTTGAAGGTGGCATTCAGCATCTTCTGACCGTTCTTCCACCAAGAAACGTAGGGTCCGTCCAATTTACCCTCTCGGTATTGCCGTAGCATCCTAACCTGCTCTTTTTTTCTTCCGTGATACATCTTCGCCCACCCAGAATAAGGGGTTTGCTGATTCGGGGCGTAGGCAAGCTCTTGGCCTTCCTTTTTCCGTGGACGTACTTGAAAATATAATATCGCCTCCTCGGTGATCTTCTTGCGAGTTCCAAGATCATCCAAGTCAATCTGTTCGACTTGGGATGTCTTCGCTGGAGGTGTTTCTGCAGACGACTGATTGGATTCTGAACCATCCGATCCCGACTCTCCATCCTCCCCACACCCAGCGAACAGCAGGGCGACGAACGTGGCGGCAAGTAACTTCTTCACTCCTCCATCCAATACCAGCGGCAGTTCAAGTCAAGGGTGGGGTCGGCTTATTCGGGACGCCTTCGGGCAGCTTTAGTCGAAGACTCTTTTGTCGTCCTTGAAGGTACGGCGAATTTTTTCCGTCCCGTCCTCGTTGTACATAACCGCCACCCCATTCCCGTTCACGACATTGGTAACAGGACACTTTTCTCCATTCGGCTTCCAAGCAACCGCAGAGATTAGCTTGCCGTCTTTGAAGATAGATTCGCCTCCCTTCTGCCCGTTCTCGTACCACCCAATCGTAAGCCCGTCCTTATAGCCGTCCTTGTAGGTGGTTTCTGAACTCTTCGAACCGTCCTTGCGGTATCCAATGCCCGTACCATGCCGTTTGCCGTCCACGTATGTGATTTCAGATTTCTTCGAACCGTCCTCGTGGCACCCAATCTCTGTACCATGCTTCTTGCCCTTCACGTAGGGGCATTCCCCACGCTT
>CAWVZQ010000281.1:0-4296 GCA_963934405.1 uncultured Opitutales bacterium
GCAGCTTGGGCCAAGGCAGAGGCAAGGGCGGCCATGGCTGCATTGCGAGCATTGTATTCGCCGGGCATATTCCATTTTACCTCACCTACCTCGATTTCGCGCCAGAGCAGGCGGAAGACAACTCCTGAGGGCCCTTCCGAGAAGTCGACGATACGGAGATCATTGTCGGGGCCAAGGCCGACGCGAAGGACGGTTGTCCATGAAGGTTGCGGCAAGGCGGAGAGGTTCGGGTCGTCGCCATTGGCCAAGACAAAACCATCGGAGGGCACGATACGAAGAAGGTGGTCGAAGGTGCGAGAAACGTCGGCGAGATCGCGAAAGATGTCCGAGTGGTCGAACTCTAGATTGTTGAGAACGAGAATACGGGGTCGATAGTGAATGAATTTGCTGCGTTTATCGAAAAAGGCGGAGTCGTATTCGTCGCCCTCGATGACGAAGGGGGCATCGGGGTCTCCCAACTCGTTGCCGGACGGGAGGTCGAGCGGGACCCCACCCACGAGGTATCCGGGATTCACTCCGACTTCGGAAAGCGCAAAGGCCGTGAGAGATGTGGTGGTGGTTTTGCCGTGTGTTCCGGCTACGACAACTGCGGGACGGGTGCCGATAAGTTCTTCGCCAATGAGTTGAGGGAGGCAGACGAACGGGGCCAAACGCTCACGCAAGAGCCATTCGACTTGCGGATTACCTCGAGATACCGCATTGCCCACGACCACACGGTCGGCCGACCACTCTCGCAGCACCTCCTCGTCGAAACCTTCGAAAAGTTCGATCCCGGCCTCTAGCAAGACATCCGACATCGGGGGATATACGCCCGCGTCGGAACCCGCAACCTCGACCCCTTGCTTCTTGAGCAGGATCGCCGCGTTCCCCATAGCCGTTCCACAAATCCCAATGAAAAAAACCCGCATGCCGTGATGCTGGCAAATCGAGAGAAGAACGGAAGCTTGAAATCAAGAAGTGCCAAAAAAACGTCTTTTCCCTCGACTCTTTCCGGTTTTTTCGGAAAAGCCGTCTGCTATGCAGAACGAACAATTGAAGATTCTTATTCTTGGATCGGGAGGCCGCGAACACATGCTGGCAAAAGTTTGCGCGGCAAGTCCGCTGGCCAAGGAAGTCATAGTGGCCCCTGGGAACGGGGGCATGTCGAAGGAATTCGCGGCTTTTCCAATCGACGTCGAGGACAACGAATCCATCGTACGCTTGGCGACGGAAGAAAACGTGGACTTCGTGGTAGTGGGTCCCGAGGTTCCCCTTTGCAATGGGGCGGTGGATGCCTTGAACGAAAAGGGGATTATTGCCTACGGGCCCAACAAGGCAGGAGCCGAACTGGAGGGGAGCAAGGCCTTCACGAAAGATTTTCTCGCTCGACATAATATCCCGACGGCAGCCTATGGCGCTTTTTCCGAAGTGGAGGATGCACTAGACTTTCTCGGTGGATCGAAAGTGCCCTTGGTGGTGAAAGCGAGTGGCTTGGCTGCGGGAAAAGGAGTGGTCATTTGCGAAACCATTGAGGAAGCAGAACGGAACGTGCGGGAAATGCTTTCGGGCGAATCCTTTGGCGAAAGCGGCAAGGAAGTTGTAATCGAGGAATTTCTCGAGGGAGAGGAAACCTCCCTGCACCTCATTTGCTCGGGCGATAGTTACGTAACGCTACCGATGAGCCAGGATCACAAAAAGGCCGGCGAGGGCGATACAGGTCTTAACACCGGCGGCATGGGTGCCTATGCCCCTACCCCTCTCATTACGCCCGACATGTTGTCCGATTACGAAACAAACATCGTGCAACCCACTCTCGCAGGTCTCAAGGCGGACGGCATCGACTTTCGAGGCACCCTCTACATTGGTCTCATGCTAACGCAGGATGGACCAAAGGTGCTGGAATTCAACGTACGCTTCGGAGATCCCGAGACTCAAGTGATTCTTGCACTACTAGATGAGGATTTGGTGCCGGTCTTACTCGCGTCCGCCAAGGGCGAAGACTTACCGCGGAACCTTAAGTTCAAGGATGAATCGGCCATGATCGTGGTCGTGGCCTCGAAGGGTTATCCCGAGTCCTATCCGAAAGGTGAAATCATTACAATTCCGTCCACACTGCCGGAAAACACCGACCTCATCCACGCCGGCACCAAGCAAAACGAAACTGGCGACATCGTCTCGGCAGGAGGAAGAGTGCTCGGAGCAGTAGGCCGTGGAGCAACCCTGACCGAGGCCGCCGAGCGTGCCTATGCATTGTGCGACAGCATCGATTTCACATCCAAATTCTTGCGTCGTGACATCGGGCACAGGGAGTTGAATAGAACCTAAAGCATTCGACCTTGCCTTTTCTCGCCCCGGCGGAGAAAACAGGCCCGAAACCAAAGGGAATGGGACGCAAAAGCAGAGCAAAAAAAGAGCGAAAGAAGGAGAAGCTCATCCTTTTCGTGTGCACGGCAAACATTTGCCGGAGTCCAATGGCGGAAAAACTTTTTGCGGATGCCCTCGCAAAATCTGGAACCAAAAAGAAAATTCAGGTTTTCTCAACCGGTCTTTCCGCCGTCGAAGGCGACAAGGCATCCGGCAATTCGGTAACCGCATGCGAAGAAGTGGGTTTAGACCTCTCCGACCACAGAAGTTCGGTCCTTACTCGGACTACCCTGCAAAACGCCTCGGCGGTTTTCTGCATGACAGAATCTCACCGGGTATTGATCAACATGTACTTTGATCTCCCTGAGGGAGCCCCTATTTTCCTGATGCGCGAATTTGTCGATGGAAACGAAAAAGAACTTCCGGATCCCTTTGGGCAAAGCCTCGAGGTCTACCGCGAATGCCGCGACAGGATGCAGGATTCACTACCCTCGCTCCTTGCTTGGGTTGAAAAGAATTTATAAACAAATAAACATTCAAAACCGATATCGTCTCAAATCACCATGTCATTGAATCAGGCCTCGCTCGCCGAACTCGACCCGGCTATCCACAAAGCCCTCGAGGACGAAAAAAAACGTCAGCAAACGCATATCGAGCTCATCGCTTCGGAAAACTTCACCCTGCCGGCCATAATGGAGGCGACGGGGAGCGTATTGACCAACAAATACGCGGAGGGTTACCCTGCAAAGCGCTACTATGGCGGCTGTGAACACGTCGACGTAGCCGAAAGCCTCGCCATCGAGCGGGCCAAGTCCTTGTTTGGAGCCGAACACGCAAACGTACAGCCACATTCGGGGAGCCAAGCCAACACGGCCGTCTACTTCGCCGTGCTTGATGCGGGTGACAAAATACTAACTATGAGCCTTCAGGATGGTGGCCACCTCACTCACGGTCACCCAAAGAACTGCAGCGGCTTTCTCTACGAGGTGGTGAATTACGGCGTAGATCCGGAAAGTGGTCACATTGATTACGATGCCATTGAAGCCACGGCTCAGGCCGAAAAACCCAAGTTGATTACCGTTGGAGCCTCCGCCTACCCAAGAATCATAGACTTCGAAAGAATGGGCCGGATTGCTAAGGATTGCGGGGCGCTTTTGCTCGCGGACATCGCCCACATAGCTGGTCTCGTGGCCACAGGACTTCACCCCACCCCCGTTCCCCACGCAGATTTCGTCACCACAACCACGCATAAAACTCTGCGGGGTCCACGAGGAGGTTTGATCCTTTGCCGAGAAGAATTTGCCAAGGCGATCGACTCAGCAGTCTTTCCGGGATCCCAAGGCGGCCCGCTCATGCACGTCATCGCGGCTAAGGCCATCTGTTTCGGCGAAGCGGCCAAGTCGAGCTTCAAGGAATACCAAGAATCAGTAATCGCCAACGCCGATGCGCTCGCCAAGGAACTAGCTTCTCGCGGATATCATCTCGTAAGCGGAGGAACGGACAACCACCTCATGCTTTTGGATCTGAGACCATCCCACCCCGACCTCACCGGCAAACAAGCTCAGCAAGCCTTGGAAAAGGCAAACGTCACCCTGAACCGAAACACCGTTCCCGGAGAAACTCGCAGCCCCTTTCAAACAAGCGGGCTCCGTATCGGGTCGCCTGCAGTAACCTCAAGGGGCATGGGGATAACCGAAATGAAAGATATCGGAGGAATCATTGATCTTGTCCTTAGCGATTGCGAAAACGAAACAGCGCTGGCAGAGGCTAGGGAAAAGGCACTTGCGCTTTGTGAGTCCTTTGAGTTACCCTATTGAAATGCTCAACGGATTTTAATCGGTCTAAAGAACCACGAAATCTTAAACTGGAAAATACCTTCTAAACAAAGTAAATTGCCATGGAAATGAAAAATCAGCGTAAAAAGGGCTTCACCCTAATCGAGCTTCTCGTAGT
>CAWVZQ010000282.1:0-4295 GCA_963934405.1 uncultured Opitutales bacterium
GCCGACATCCTCTACTCTTCGGACATCTTTAGTTCCAAGGATAATGACTTTGACGGAGATGGAAGCGGATGGATTCGCTTGGTCTCGCCCGATGGAAAAATCTCCAATGAAAGCGAGAATCGAACCTGGGCCAAGGACGGTCACCTCATTTTGCGGGCCAAGGACGGGATTGGTTCAATCAGCGATCCGATACGTTCCAAGGTTGCGGAACTTACCGCATCCAATGCGCTGCATGGAACGGGGGATATCGTTCTTCTCGAGACCGACTCGATAAACCTTCGCAAGGAAGGTCCCGGCAACGTCCAGAGTAATCCCGGATACCTGATTCCCGCCAATCTCGAGGTTGAGCCTGTTTGGGTTGAGAAAAGCTCTTGGATTGCCGAGTTGTCCGAGGACTGGCGCAAGCAGTTCGTCAATGGGAACGATTTGCACGCAGTCGCCGCGGGTTCCGGCCTGATCGACCTTCGTCTTGTTCAAGCCGAATCCCTGCTTACCCTGTCATCCGGAAATATCATTGCTCGGGCAGCCTCCAAGCCCATCACTCTGCAGGCGGACGACTATGAGTTTCTATCCGGTGTAGAACAGCTCATTGGCACAGGCTTGTTAACCATTGACACCATATCCAATCCCATTGCCTTCCGTCTCGGAACGGCCGCCGAGGACAAGTTGGGCGAAAAGATTCATCTGCCCCAATCCGTTGACCTGTCCAGCGAGGATCTCGCAGCCATATCCGATGGGTTTTCTCTAGTAACTCTTGGTCAGAGAAAAGATGACGGCGGCGGCAACGAGATGATCTTCGGCGATGCGTATGACGCTCAATTCCTCAAGTACGCCACTTCTACTCTCAACGAAACTCCACGCCTGCGGGACTATTCCTTCAGGGACGAATGGATTTTCACCACTGACAAGTTGTATTTTCGGGGCGAGGTGAACGCTCCCGTAGATCGCCTCGAGTTTCGAGCCGGAGAAGTATTCGTCGAGTCTAAGAACCTTCATAACCCCGCTGGTCTTCCTGATTCAGGCGTAGTGGCCAAGGATCTCGTTTTTGTCGTGGACGAGAAAATGGCGGTGGATGGTTGGATCGTGGGAGCAGACAAGCTGGACCTCGACGTCATCGCCACAAAGGGCGTCCACAGTCTGACCCAAGGCATCAATGGGCGGATAGGGTCGCTCCACGATAATTCCGTTCTGCTGCTGGATGCCAAAAAGGGTATCGATTTGTGGGGACTTACCGAGGTTAAGGGGACTGACTCCCGAGTCCAATTCAATGCAGGTACGAGTTTCTATTTGCAGGAAGGCGGAAAGATAATCGGGCGTGAGACAGGAGCTGAATTGAAGGCGACCTCGGCCGGTTCACTCAACATCGGCAGCGGTTCCGCGATGACCGCCGGGGCCCGTTTCGACGATTCTTCCGGTTCCCCGGTTGCGGTGAAGACAGCCGATAACGGGGACGTCATCTTGGAGTCCGCCCATGAGTTGCGTATTCTCGGGGTAATCACCACTTCCGATGGCATGGAACTTAGTTCGGGTTCCGACAGGGAGGGAACCCTCGGATTCCGCATGGCCGGAACACTCACCTCGCTGGCTGATAACGCGACTCTCGTACTCGGTAGTGTTGAAGACGTTCACCTCGAGGGCGACGTTGAGGTGCTGGGCGTTAATTCCGATCTGGTGGTTGAGGCTGCGGGGGACATTAAGGTCATTGCCGGAACGCTCGACGTGCGGGATGACATCCGAATCCATGCTGGAAAGGGTTCCGAGACAGGCGATCTGATTCTTTACGACCAAGCCTACGTTAATGCCCGCGGTGCCGAAGCGGCCATCGAGTTGATGGCCTTTGCCGACGTGATCGTGGGTGCTCCCGTCGTGGCGGGCGGCGTGGCAACCTCAACCGGCATCAATTGGCAATCGGTGGGCACTGCTTCCATTCTAGTGGATGCCGGGGAAAGAGTGAAGGTGAACGCACCAATGCTTGCGGGCCTAAAGGTTGAGGTCCGAAGCGGTTCACCGGGTTCCGATGATGCCGATCTCTCCCTGGAGGTAACTACGGTGGGCGGTCTCACGGCCAAGGGTTACGGTGCAGGTTCGCCTGCTCTGGTTAAGCTCGCGGGCGATGGCAACGTTCGTATTTCGGGGAATTTGCTATCGGGCGGTTACCTGTCGAGCGGAGTATTGGACTGGACCGATGGGGCAGGTGCTAAGATCGAAATCGAAGCCGCAGGGCAGGCCTATGTAAACGGCTACCTCCGAGCCTATGAAGAGGTTGTCGTCAAAGGTGGCGAACATTCTTCTGACCAAGGTTTTTTCCTTCAGGGTGCAGGTGAAATTACCGTCGAAAAGGCGGCCGGGACCATTCGACTAGAAAGCGGAGGCGACGTCGTCATCGAGGGTTCCGTCCTCGCGGGCGGTCGCATTGAGGCTGTTCGCGACTCCGAAGGTTACTGGCTCGGCCGGAACCTCGTCGAGTATGGCGGAGATTCCGTCCTGCGCATCGATGCTGCTCACCAGATTCGGATCGGCACCAACCTGCGTGCCGGGAAGACCATCGAGCTGACTGGTGGAGCCGATCCCGTGGTAGTGGGAGAAACTCATTCGGGCAAAGGCATCGTGCTGTACGGCACTGCAGAGGTGGAGACTTGGGCGGCAAACGCACTCATCGCTCTCAACGGCATTGGCCGCATAGACGTATTGGCCTCACCCTATGACTACCGCTTGCCTCCAGTGGGCGTGGTTCCTTCCCGCGTGGGCAAACTGGAAGAGGATCTCTCTTTCGCCGTGGAGTTCATTCGGGCTGGTCGTGCCATTCGGGGAACGGTTTCCCTCGCGGCTGCAGATACAGCCGGCAACGACGGAATCGAAAAACTCGTAGACCAGCTTAACGGTTCCCTAAGCACTGCATCATGGGCTTATGTGGACGACAGTTCCACCTACGCTGACTTCTCGGTTGACCCCGTACATCCCGACCTCGCGGTCAAGCTCAAGGACGGCAAACTGCTCTTCGTATCAGAGAATTTCGCTTTTAAGCTTCTTGCCGCCGGTTCCGCCGGCGTTTCCGGAATTGGTTTTGACTCCCTTGCTTCGGTAGACCTCGAGGCTTCCGCCCCACGCAACGTTTCCGCGGCCAATGCTGGTTCCAAGATCGTCATTGGATCCGAAACGGGAAAACGAGACAAGATTTACGTCGGTGGTTCTATGCTGGCGCATTCCGGTTTCGAGTTCCGCAGCGGTCCTTCTGACGATGGATACGACATAGAGGTCGATTTTACGGGCGTGGTCGAGACTGTTGACGGTTCCATAGAAATCGATGCGGGTGTATTCGGGTTGATTAGCGGCGACGTCATCGCCAAGGGAACCGATTCCGACGTCACTCTCCACGCTGCCCGCACGATGAAGCTTTCCGGGTTGGTCCAGGCGGAGCGCGACGTTGCGGTCACTGCGGGCACGAATGTGTTGCCCGGAGAGCAAAGTATTCTCACTGAGCCGAGCGCCCTGCTGCGTTCGGTCGGGGGCGGGGGCAAGATTCATATCGAGGGCTTGAACGACGTCCACGTCAACAGTTCTGTTGGTCCGGGCAGTACGGGTCTAGCCCTCACAAAGATCGTCTCGAAGGAGGGATTCCTCCTCCTCGACAAGGAGGGCGGTCGAATCGAGACCGCCGGCGAGGTGGAGCTGAGCGCGGGTCTGCTTGAGTTAGCCGGGGTCGTAAAGGTCACTGCCGACATAGCCGCATCCGCCTTCGACTTTCGCGTCCTCGACTCCGAGGAAATCGTACTCTCAGGCGATGTCTCGGCAGTTGGCTCAGTGAAGTTCACTGCTGAGGAATCCATCGTTTTCGATGGCGGAACATTGGCCGTTACAGGTTCCGGGGGCAAGATTCATTGGGATTCGCAAGGCGACGTCGTTCTTGGTGGCTTCGGCTACGACGCGGACGGCAAGCGAATTCAGCTCGGGGGGGTCATTCAAGCTCCCGGGGAAATCTTACTTACTGCTGGCGAATCCTTCGACATGGCTCCCGCAGTGAAGGTGCTCACCACGGAGACGGATTCTCTGCTCAAGGTTTCCGCTTCGAGTGTGGCCATTGCAGGTACCCTCCTTGCGGGCGCCACCGATGTCTCCGATGTCGTGACTTGGACGGGAGAATCCTCGGACCTGCGCGTTCATGCCACCGAGCAGGTAGTCATAGGAGGAAGGGGAGTGGATGGAACGGGAGCCCTCGTAGCTCGTGGCGGGTCGCTTTCCGCATCGGGAGAACTTGAGGTTAAGGTGACCGGCGGCGCTAACTCCGATAGCCTGGA